>JBMDXC010000223.1:0-1715 GCA_048594805.1 Candidatus Entotheonellaceae bacterium
GAAGTGATGTTCCAGATACTCTTTGATCATCTCTTCGGTCATCTGCCCCACCGTGGCACAAAAATACCCGCGTGCCCAGAAGTGGCGTCCCCAATAGCGCTTCTTCAGTAGCGGGAACTCTTCGAACAGCTTGCTCGAGCTGCGTCCTTTGATCCGGCGCATGATCTCGCTCGGGGCCATGTGAGGCGGAGCAGAGACCAGGATGTACACGTGATCCTTACTCACGACTCCTTTGAGGATCTTGATCTCGAAGATTTCGCAGGTTTGCCGGACCAGTTCCCGTACGCGGAGCGCGACGTCTCCTGTCAGGACTTTGTAGCGGTACTTGGTGACCCAGACAAAGTGGTACTCGATGTTATACACCGTGTGACTGCCATAGCGATAGTCCATAGCTCCTCCATCATTAAAAGATGTGGAGGGCTATTGTACGCGGCCCGGCACTGCGGTGATGAAATCTGCCCGCCTCAAGGCGGGGGTTTGAACCTTAGATTTGGAAAATCAACAGGCTAGACACCCCCGATAGGGTCAGCTCGGGTGTCGAACAACCTGTTGCAAGAATCTGTGTCCGCTTGGCTCCTCTACCGCATGTTTTTCGACACCCAGCGCTCTGCTGGCCTCCCCGCCCCTCAGGCATTTTCCCTTTGCACCTCCAGGCTTCACCGGATGGTCTGCCTTCCCTCTCCGCTCTACCCGCCCCGAAACACGCCGGACGATCCGAGGTCGGCGGCCATGTGGCACTCTCAGTTTGAGTGCGGTCTCTCAGCATACGTGCACATGGAGGGGGACACCGCCATGCCGCTTTAGGCGTAGAGCGTCAGAGCAATGTGTGGCCGTGGCCCCTGTAGGTCCTGGCATAAAAGTTGCTCTCCCTGTTTGTCGTCAGGCAGTGCCAGGAGCCGCAGGCATGCGGTTGTGGGCAGGCAAGGATGGAAACAGAGAAGGAGACTGACGATGCCAAGCCACCAGAGCACCGAGGCTTCTGCAGAGCAGGCGACCGGCACCAGGGATGATACATACGATCTAGTGAGTGTCCTCTATCACGCGTTACAGGGCGCCAAGACTGCTCGGCAATACATTCAGGATGCCGAACAGGCGGGCGATCAGGAACTGGTACAGTTTTTTCGTGAAGCGCAGGACTGGCAGCGGCACTTGGCGAGCCAGGCGAAGGCCGTGCTCAAGCAGCGGCTGGGCGCGAGCGATGGGCGTCACTGGAACCCGGAGGCGAAAATTTGGAACCTGACGCTCATGGCCTAACAGCGGCGTGCCCCCGCGCAACGTCAGCCCTCACAGGAGAGCCGCGCTGGCCGCGCCAGAAAAAAATATCCCTCCTACGCGCCGAACTGCGGGGATGTTTACCGATGAGTTGGTGTCGTCAGGAACGTCACGGGAGACATCTGGGAGATGGAAGATAGGGCCGAGACGGACTTCTTCTCGGCAAAGAGAAACGAGCAGACCAACGATATGACAAGGGGTTCGCCTCTGCTCAAACAGCAACCTCACCGTTCGTTTTCGGCACAGGTGACGTCGCAAGGGCTCCCAAGCACCTGCAAGGGGGCGGACACCAGCGCCAGAGAAAGTGTCAAAAGCACCGCCGCTTCATTGTCATGTTACACTCGCTCTGCGTTTGGATAGGCTGTGTACACGCCAGGTCAACTGCATGACACCATCACCGCAAGGAGTCTCGCTATGACGTTTGACGACTATCAGGCGTGTTT
>JBMDXC010000224.1:0-2974 GCA_048594805.1 Candidatus Entotheonellaceae bacterium
AATCAGAGCAGCCCGAGGTACCCTCGCTCGGGGCGCAACCGGCGTTCTATGTCATGGTGCAACTCTACATGTTTAGGGAAAGGCTCCGCATCGTCGAGGTGATGAATGCGACAACGCACGGGCTTACGGACGACGATTTGCGCCGCATGGCCGAGATCATTGCCACATTGCCACCGCCACGCCCAGCCGAAGATCCCGGTGATCCAGCTCGGCTCGAACAGGCGCGGGCGCTCATCCAGCAGCACCGGTGTAATTTCTGCCATAACCCGGATTTTTCCGGCGCCCAGCAGGTGCCGCGGCTGGCTGGCCAGCGTGAGGATTACCTCGTGAAAGCGCTGCGCGAGTACAAGAACAATACGCGCCGCGGCTACGATCCAGCGATGGCGGAAGTGCTCTACGAGATCAGCGATGAGCAGCTCCGCGATCTCGCCTATTTTCTGGCGCGCTTCCCATGAGCGTATAGGAAGAACACCCATGGCGTATATACTCATCTTCGTGAATAGTGATCTGAGGCACATAGCCGAGCCCTGGGGATGGCGCGGGGTAGGCTGATGCGGTGTGTCGAGACGGGGCGGTATGTCGCCGCGACTGCGTGCGCAGGAGCCCTGAGGACCCATGCATGAAACTGCTGCACAAACTTTTCCCTCTGGGCCATTTGCTCATCAGCCTGCTATTTATCGGCTGCGGCTTGGCGCTCATCATCTTCGCGGGGCTCCAACTCTGGCATGGGATCCAGCCCTGGGGCGGACTTGCGCTGGACCAGCGCCTCCTTACGGTCTTAGACAGCATTGCAGTCCTGACCGTGGCCGTGGCCGCCCTTGAACTGGGCCAAACCATTCTGGAAGAGGAGGTACAGCGGGAGGCGCAGATGAGCGCGCCGACGCGCGTGCGCCGATTTTTATCGCGCTTTATGATTGTCCTGGTCGTGTCGCTGTCGATTGAAGCCTTAGTCGCCGTGTTTCAATTCAACCATGCGCAGCCTGCACACCTGCCGTATGCGGCGACGATTGGACTGATGGCTGCTGCGCTCCTCGCCGCCTGGGGGCTGTTCATTTGGTTCAACCGGAGTGCAGAGGAGTTGGAACCCCAAGCAATGGAGCAGGTCCAACGTGAGGATGAGCACATCTCATAGGCTCCCCTAACAGCACGTCCTGCCTTACACGCACCACCAGTGCGCATATGTGCAACAGACCTGGCACATCTGCCCAGACACGGAGGTGTCTATGCATCGGCGTCGAGCCATACTCATTGGAGTCATCCTGAGCCTGAGCACTCTCACAAACATCGACGCCAGGGCTCCTGGCCATCGCGACCTGGCAGCCTTTCGTGCGGCAGCCCTGGAGCAGCACAATCTCTACCGGGCCAAGCATGGTGTGCCCCCACTGGTACTCAGCCCGCAGCTTAACGACGCGGCACAGCACTATGCGGAACAACTCGCACGCACACAGCGGTTGGTGCACAGTGGCAATAAGCAGTATGGGGAGAACCTGTTCGCCTCGCGGTCCTCCGACCAGGCGCTCCCGCGCCCAGAAGTAGTCGTCGACCACTGGTACAACGAAATACAAAAGTATAATTTCAACAAGCCCGGTTTTCAGGCGGGAACTGGCCATTTCACGCAACTGGTCTGGAAGTCCTCGAAAGCACTCGGCATGGGCATTGCGCAAGCCGCTGATGGCACGTGGTACGTCGTCGGCAATTACAGTCCTCCTGGCAACATCTCCGGTCAATTCCCGACGCAGGTGCTGAAACCCAAACACTGACGGTAGTGCTATACAGGGCGTTTCATCGCCGACCATGCTCGGTGCCTCACCGCCGACCTCAGGCGTTGTATAAGGGAAAACTAGGTCGTGGTGTAGCAGTGTTCCGGAGAATGGTACACGAGTTGCAGGAGTTTTCTTGAGTAGGGAGCGCAGGCTGAAGCGCGCGGCAGTCACCCGGTCTGGGTCAGTTGCCATAATGCGAAGGCATAATGCCAAGCAGAGCTGACGGTGTGTTCCGGGAGACAGCGCATAACCTCCTAGCGAAGGAGAGCGTCTATGGATGAGATGCCAATCCAATGGGCAGGACTTAATCACCTCGCCCTCATTACGAACGACCTGGATCGCACGACTCGCTTCTGGCATGGAGTACTTGGTGCTCCCCTCGTGGCCACTATAGGTACGGAGGCGTTCCGGCACTACTTCTTCGATGTGGGGCAGGGAGCCACGGTCGCGTTCTTTGAATATCGAGGCCATCAAGTCGACCGGTTCGCTAAGCCCGCAGGTGTACCAGATGAGCGGGCCGTACAGTTCGATCATGTCTCGCTTAATTTGCCCCATGAGGCAGCACTGCTCAAGTTGCGTCAGCGCCTCCTAGAGCACGGCTGCGAGGTCACAGAGATTGTCGATCACGGGCTGATGAGGTCGATCTATTTTACCGATCCGAATGGGATCGCCCTTGAGGCTTCCTGCTGGGCTCATAATCCCACTGGCCGGGCCCCGGCGTCCGACGACGCCCGCTACAGTGATGTCGATCCTGTGCCTGCTGTGCGGGAGCTGCTCGAGACTGGGGCCATTGGGACACTGCCCAGAACCAGATTGGTCGATGCGCCTACTGGGGACGTGTACCGCCTGGTGAACGTCTAGCGATAATAAGGCGGGCTCCGCCCTCGTGGCTGATTGTACTGAGCTCTGATAACTGCCGGATTTTCTCTCAAAGTGAGAGAGCGCTTCTCACCTTGAGACGCAGCGTGCGACTGTACTGCTGTACCATTGTGCTCTCGGTGCTTATCTACGCCCTGAGTCCCTCTCCTCAGGGGAGATCTCTGGGCTCAGGGCTATGGCTCAATGTCACTGAGACCTGATCGCTGCGCCTGTATTGGCATAGAAGTTGCTGTTTTACCAAAATATTGCTGACGCTGCAGTGCTCCACAATATCCTGGCAGTGTGTACTCTTGTCCAGCAAAAGGGCCCATAACCGTACTCTCAACCTTAAC
>JBMDXC010000225.1:0-19158 GCA_048594805.1 Candidatus Entotheonellaceae bacterium
TCGTCTGCTGCACATTGGCTGGCGTGGCTGGCACCGGCAGGAGCGCCGTGCGGACCAGCGTCACCACGGCACTGGTCTGGCCGAACGCGATGGTAGTGTCGCCGCGAAATACTTCGATGCCCTGACTGTTAAAGCATGACACCAGTACCTGGAATGCCGGTGGGGCGGTGTCCGGCACTGTCACCTCCCGCGTCACGGTGTCCTGCTCTGTGGTGTCGAGCATGAAGCCCTGCGGGGGCACGAGATCACTCCCTTGGGCTTGCAACCGAATCTCGATCCGAGTGATAAAGCCGGGGTCGCCAGGTTGGACTTGCCCCACCCGGGCCAACGCCAGCCCTTCATGCCGTGCCGTGCGAACGACTTGGGATGAGAGTTGAGAAGGACGCTGGAATTGCAGGGACAGGGGTCGGCTACGCGACACTGCCCCGGTCGTATCGCTGCTCCCACTATTGCCCCCACACCCGGCCAGCATGCAGAGGAGTCCCATCAACAGTCCCAGGCATCGCAGTAGCTGTAGGCGTCTCCCTCTCATCGACCTGACTCCTTGCTGTCTCGGTATCGTGAATCCGATCCCGGGCCAAAATAGGTTGCTTCGGACTTTCTCTATCCCTTCGCACACGTAGGCAAGACCCGTGAGAGGAGGAACCTGTATGGGCTCCCTCTAACGTGGAAACGAAATGGTGATGCGCAAAGGCGGCGGTGAAGGCGGTGGCTGACGCTGCTGGATCGTGGTTATGGTCTGCATGTTATCCGGCGTGATGATCTGTTGTTGCGTGTTCGGAGGTTCAGCAGCCTGCGCTGTAGTGGTTGTGGCAGTACGGGATACCAATTGCTCAAGTTGTGCCGCGGGATCGGGTGCCACTGGCTGCACACCGGGTGGGAGTAAGGCGACACTGGGCAGTGGTGGGGTAACTGGTGCAATCGGTGCCATGAGCCCGGCTGCCATCTGCTCTCCACGGATGGGACCTGCGGCCTGGCGTTCAGTGACCGGCTTGACCTCCACAGGGATTTGCTCAGTCAACCGTAGACCCAGTTCGAGCGCCTGTCGCTCACTCGCTGGCAATTCGGTGGCCTGGCCTGGGGGTGCATCGCCAATCACCTGGGTGTGGAAATTCGCTGAAACGGGTTCGAACTGCGGGAAATTGGGATTGCGCACGGCTACCACACCGTCAAGTACGGCCACCTCAGTCTCTTCGGGAGGAATAAACATCACCACAAAGGTCGTGCCGCGCACACCAGCCACCGTGTTAGCCGTGCGGACCTCCGTGACAGAGCCGGCACCAAAGATTCTGGTCGTCACTACCCGCAGCTTGCCCAGCGTCAGGCTGACAATGGTGCGCCGCTGCTGGGGGGTCAACAAGAACTCGGTAAATTGCATCTCACTACGTTCCGCCAGCGTCATGATGGAATCATCACGCAGCAGAATCTTGACCTTACTGTTGGCTGCCGTGCGCAGCGTATCGTTGGGGAAGACAGCGGCGCGAAACTGCAATGGTTCCCATGTCGTCGCATTCGCCGCGCGCACTTCAGCCGTGCCGTCCACAGCCAGCACTGTGCCAATCCGCTGCTCTTCCTGTCCCCAACTCTGCCCAGGCATACACGCCACACCCAGCAGCGCCAACACCAGCGCAACACTCCCTAGACTGCGTCGTATGCCCATGGGCTAAAACCTCCCGCTGACGGCCAACGTCACAAGGTTGCGGCGATAGTCAAAGAAGCCGATATTCGAATGATTTCCAGTACGCACATAGCCAGCGGAGAGGGTCAAGTATGGCCCGATGTCACGAGACAGAGCGATGCCGCCAGTAAAGCGGTTGTCGGTCCGGACCTTCGTATCGTTGCTCTCCAGAATCCCCAAGCCTCCCCGTGTATCGGTACAGCACGAGAAGGAATTCACACTCTGGTAATTGAACCGGTAGTAGGAACCATTGACATCTAACGTGATCCCAGCCCACAGGGGTGTTTGTACGCCAAGGCTCACTTCATGACCATTGTAGTCCCAGTCACTGCCCTCACTGCGCTGCGTGTCGTAGTGATAGCTCAAACGCGCGTATGAGCGCTTCTTATTGAAGAGCCAGAACTGGTCGAAGCCGGTACGCACATTCCAGCCGTCGCGACCGCGTACTGTCGGGTCTGAAGGGATTCCTGTTGGGTCCAACGGCGGTGGCGGATCATGAAAATAATGCTCTGAGCGATACTGCAGGGAGACCCGAGTGAACAGGTCCTGGGTTGCTTGCAGCGTCGCGCTCGGTTGCACGGTATAGGCTTCAGAAAACCGGTCATTATCCAAGTCAGTAAGGTCATAGTTTACCGCTAGCCGCAGGGTCACTGGATCAAATTTCGCGCGCCCGAACAGGCCAAAGGTGTGGTTCCGAATATCAAAGTCATGCAGGGTAAAATGGAGGCTTTGAAAAAAATCGTATTCTGCGCCCGCCTGCCACAGCGATGTACGCGTGGCAAAGAGCCGACCGGTAGCATTGAACACCGTAGCCCCATCCGCCTCACGACTAATCGCCAGGGTAGTCGGTAGGTTCCCTTGCAGAATGACATTGCTGTCGTATTGCAGGCTGGCACTCCCCTCCACCTGCCACAGCCGCCGGTCCCGCTCGCGGGCTTTGAGGGCTGCAAGATACCGTGTAGCATTCTGGCCTATCGTTGAGGTAGGATCGGTCGCCCGCGCCGCCTCAAAAGCCGCGCGCGCCTGCGTATCACTCTCCAAGGTGAACAGGGTCAGCCCGCGAAAGTATTGCGCCGATAAGGCCAGTGCCGGATCAAGTTCGCTGGCACGCGCGAAAGGCGCCAATGCCTCCCGATAGCGCTTGAGCTGATACAGGGTATAGCCTTGGTAGAACTGCACAGCGGCATGTTGTGGATCAAACTGGGCGGCGCGTTGCAACGCGCTCAGGGCTTGAGGATAACGCTGTTCCTGAAAGTACGATAGGCCCAGATGATAGTGGACATACTGCAAGGAGGGGTCAAGTTGCAGCGCCTTTTCCAAATGCGGAATCGCGCTGCTAAACTCTCCCAGCCGGATCTGCGTCAGCCCCAGGTAAAAGCGGGCGTTCGCGTCATCAGGCGTGAGATCGACGATGGTGCGAAAGTGCTCAAGTGCCTCGAGATAATTCCCCTTGCCATACTCGACAATGCCTTTTGCATACTCCAGCTCTGCCTGTGCTGTGGCCCACCCGAGACCAGGAAGCAGCAGAGCGAGACTGCACCCGAGCACGCAGGCACTCCAGGCCACCGACGCCAGCCATGGACGGATCAGCCGCAGCATACGCCGCCGCACTACTATGTTCCCGAAGCGTCTCATTGGACCCCCGCGTGATGGCCGCATGCGTACGTGCCTCGCCACAGAAAGCATTGAACAGAGCCATAATGTTCTCCTCGCTGGGAAATTGTATCCCTCTTGTGCCCAGTTATGTCAAGTAAAAAAGGGATCATATAATAGGTCCCAGGAGCCCGGCATCCGTGACCAGATGCGGGCTTCTGGGAGCAGGACGATTGGAGGGTGAGCGGCTATCTCGGGAACCAGCCTTTGCCAGTGAGATAACCACGGATGTAGCAGACCTGACCGCTGTGGTGGAGGTGGTCAAGCAGGATGACGGAGAGCCACGCCCCCACTTTTCTGGCATCGCCACCGCCAGGCGGGGCGAGGTCCCGGTCGAGGTCCGCCGGGGTGAGGGTATTCAAGCAGGCTAGCGTCTTCTCCCGCACTGCTTCGGCATACCCCTGTAAGTTAGCGACGGTCGGCTTGAATGCCGCCACTTGCTCTAGAGAATCACCAATGCCATTCTTGCTGGGATCGGCCGGCATGTCAAACTTCTGGTGCCAGCCCCCTTCAATCCACACCTGTGGCTTGCCGCTGATATTGGCAATTATCCCGTCTTCCACGCGCGTGGCGTGCCACAGTGTCCAGCCAATAGAATTGCACTGATCATTCGGACGCTTGGCCAGATCCGCGTCCGAGAGCCCGTTGAGTGCTCCCTTGATGAAATTGTTCAGGTCAATAGTCAGCGCAGTACTGACAACCGCAGTTGCGTCCATATGGCTTCTCCTTCATGCGTGCAATGTGTCAGACAACTGCAGCTCTGCGATCAACGACCATTTCCATAACTGCAGAGCGCGCGGCATTGTCCCACAGTCACGCCTAGCACGCAACCCACATACGGCACGGTTTGTGCTATGATTCCTTGTCTCTGTGAGACGCTACAACCATGGAGCCACGGGATGGCACGAGGGGCGTATGCCGACGGAACGTATCAATGGTTTTCACATGTACTATGAGGTCGCAGGGCAGGGTGTTCCCCTCCTCTTCGTGCACGGGGGACTCGGAGGTGGGCACGGCAGTGCGCTGTTTCGTCAGCACCACATGTCAGTCCTGGCGCAATATGCGCACATCATTGCTTTTGACCGCCGGGCTGCCGGGTTATCGGAAACGCCCACGGCAAGCTATAGCTTTGACGGATTTGTGGCTGATATAGTGGCGCTGCTCGACCATCTGGAGCACGAGCGGGCCATACTGATGGGACACTCAGCCGGAGGTCCACAAGTGCTGCAGTGTGCCCTCACCCATCCCGAGCGGGTCATAGCCTTGATCTTAAGCAGTACTGCCACCCAGACGGTGCATGTGCCGCCGGCGCTCGCCTCCTTAGTGACGTTTCTCGGCACTGAGGGTTTGACACACTTACAGCAGATGTTAGCGCACCCCGATACCACCCCAGCCGCCCAGGCTTCGGTGTCAGACACACCGATGGAACCACTAGCAGGTATCTTGCAAACCTATCTTGCCTACCATCTGCACGGGGACCCGATTGCGGCCCGTCTGCAGAACATCGCGGTGCCAGCGCTGATCCTGCATGGCACTGCGGACGCGGAGATCACTTTCCGGGAAGCCGAATATCTCCACGCTGGCCTGCCCACCTCCGCATTGATCCCCTTCGTCGGCGGTGGCCACAGTATCCTGGTCACGCACGCTGAGCCCTATCGTCAAGCCATCATCGACTTTCTGCAGGCGCTCGCCCTGGCGCCCTCTGCTGCAGTTTGACTTCGCGACCTGTTTTCGGTACAACTCCGGTAGAGAACTTGCAGGTGGGGGCGTCTATGCGCTTTGTGATATGTGGGGCTGGCGCTATTGGTGGGGTGCTGGGTGGCCAATTGGCCAAAGCTGGCTTTGCCGTTATCTTGATCGATACAATGCCTGAGCATGTGGCCGCTATCAATGCCCATGGCTTACAGCTCAAGGGGGTGCACGGCACGCACACGCTCGCCATCCCGGCGGTGCTGCAGGCCAGGGCCGTGGACTTCCGCCCCGACGATGTGATTTTCCTGGCCGTCAAAGCCTTTCATTGTGCTGCTGCCGCCGCCGAATTGCGTCGAGCCACCACCCTTGAGTTGCCCATATTTTGCGCCCAGAACGGTGTGGCGAATGAAGCGATAGCAGCGCGGTACTTCCAGCAGGTCAATGGCGTCATGGTGTTGATCGGCGCCAAACGGCTGGTGCCAGGCGAGGTGGTGCACACGGGAAATGGCCCCGTGGGGATTGGCACATATCCCGCCGGGCTGAGTCACACCGCGCACCGGGTCGCCGCTGCACTCGACGCGACCGATCTCCCGGTCTACACCACGGCGCGCCTTGGCCGGGCCAAATGGAACAAGCTGCTCATCAACCTCAACAATGCCACTCTGGGATTGACGGGGCTGGCCACGCAGGCAGCGATTGCCGACGCTGCCACACGCCTGTGGATGGCCGATGTCTGGGAAGAAGGCGCCCGCGTGTTACAGGCCGCCGGCATAGCCTATGAAGGCCCCCCGGGCATGGGAGCTATTGAGGACCGTATCCGTGAGCTGCGCGACAGCGCTATGCCGCCCTATGTGCCTGTGGATGACGAACACACAGGCCATACCTCGCTGTGGCAGGATCTGTATCATCGCCGTGGGCAAGTGGAGGCCGAGTATTTGAATGGTGAGATCGTGCGCCTGGGCCGCCAGTACGGGATGCCAACGCCCTATAATAGCCTGCTGCTCGAGCTCATCACGGAGATGGCGGCGGCGCGTGCGCTACCTGGCACGTACACGGTGCAGCAATTATGGCAACGCGTGCGGCATTAACCTGCGACCATAGCATGACCTCAAGAGAGGAAATCTGGCTCCATGGAAACCATTCACGCGCTCATGCTGGGCACGACCAACGCTGCGAAAATTCGCGGCGTCCAGGCGGCTTTCGCGGATGTCCATGAGGCCCTGCAGGCGCCCGATCTTACCCACGCGGAGACCTGGACCTGTCAGGTCGAGACCGGGGTGAGCGACGAGCCATGGGGCTTTGCAAGTACCATGCAAGGAGCGCAGAACCGTGCCCAAACGGCCTATGCCCGTCTCATGAGCGGGTCCGTACCCAGCCCCACTCCGGCGGGACAGGTAGCCTTCGGCATAGGCGTTGAGAGCGGTTTTATTGATGTTACCCCGGTGACGTTCACGCTCTACAACTTCGATGTGTGCGCCCTCTTCGACGGCCAGGCCTACTATTTGGGTATCTCTCCAGGCTTCGAATATCCCCGCCGGTTGGTTCGCAACATCTTTCTCCATCGTCAGCCGTTTCAACAGGCTCGCCAATATATCACCACTACGGCTGATGTGGAGCAACAGGCCGGTCTGGTTGGCATCCTGGCCGGGGGGCTCATCGATCGTCCGGAAATGACGCGTCTGGCGACCCGGCTCGCCCTCATTCGCTATCTGCGACGACACGACTACGCGCGCTGGGACTGAGACGTCTCGGGGTGATACCTCAGGGCGCCGGCTGTGCCCCTGTACGGGCCGCATACTTGGCGGCATTCTTGCGCTTCTGGCTGGATTTGTACTTGCGGCGTGAGATAGCGCGCGCCATCTTGAGCGATCGTCCATGTTTGCTAGCTTGGGTCATTGCTGGCTCCTTGTGATACGTTAGCGGCAGTGTTGCGGCTATCATACACTGTGCGTGGTCTGTGCCGCAACCGTCTGACCTGCTCAGCGACGCCGCTGGGGTCTGGACAAGAACAGGGCCAGCCCCAGGGACACGAGCGAGCTACAGGCAATCGCCAGATAGCAGTCACGATACGCCAGCACTGCGGCCTCCTCGAGCATGGTGTCTCTGAGGACTAGGGCCGTCTTTGTCGAGAGCTGATCCCATTCCCCCTCAAGCCGTAGATGCTCCTGCGCTGCTGCGAGCGCCTCCGCTGTGCCTATCGGGTACACGCTTTGGTCTTCGGAGAACCCAATGGCGTGTACAGCCTGCTGCTTCTCCACGAAGAGCGCCGCCATGGAGACGCCAAAGGTGCTGCCCAGCCCATTCATCAGTCCCCGCAATCCCGAGCCCATGATCATTTTCTCCCGCGGCAGGACAGTCATCAAGACATTAATCAACGGGGATTGCAGCATACCCCGCGCAAAACTTTGCACGACAAACAGCGATAGGATAGTCGTGGTGGTGGACGCCTTGTCGAGGGCGGCAAAACGGTAGAAGGCCCCGGCGATCATGAGCAGGGCCAGACTCACCAGGAGACGGTTATTGACCTTATCCGCCAGCCGTCCGGAGATCAAATTACTGCAACCCCACACCAAGGCTCCGGGCAGCAACAGCTGGCCAGCGAGATACGGGGTGAAGGTGAGGACACGTTGCAGAAAGAGGGCGATGAGAAAGCTGGAGGCAAACTCGCCCATGGTGCTGACCAGAAAGATGAGGGAGGCGGCGCTGAAGGGCACGATTTTAAAGAGGGACAATTCCACCAGGGGTTGTTTGAGCCGGAGTTCTGTGACGACGAAGGCCATACCAGAGACCGTCGCGATCGCGAACAGCGTTTGAATGTAGGACGAATCCCACCCTTCACGACGCCCCTGGATTAACGCCAGGAGGAGGGGTACGAGAAACCCAATCATGGTCAGCAGGCCGATTTTGTCGAGCGACACATAGGCCTGGCGTGTGGTTTTGGGCAACACCAACGCCACGGCTGCGAGTGAAACCAGGCCCATGGGGAGATTCATGTAAAACGTCATGCGCCAGTTGAGGTGCTCAATGAGGTAGCCTCCAATCAATGGCCCCAGTGCCGGGCCAATGGAGATCCCGGCCATAAAGATGCCCATAGCGAGACCACGTTGCTGGACAGGAAAGACCTCATATAGCATGGCCATCGAGAGTGGAAACAGCGGCCCCGCCCCGAGGGCCTGGATGGCCCGGAATACCACCAGCGACGGAATGCTCCAGGCCAGCCCGCACAGCACCGAGCCGAGGATGTACAGGAGTAGTCCCAGTAGGTAAAAGGTGCGCGGCCCCAGTACCGCCGCGACCCATCCCACCGTGGGCATCACCACCGTGCGCGTGATCATGAATGAGGTGACGACCCAGTGGATCGTCTCGATCTCGGCCTGCAGACTGGTCATCATGCTGGGCAAGGCCACATTGACCGTCCCGAAGTTGAGCCCCTGCGTGAGGATGCCCAACATCAAGGCGACGGTCACGCACCACTTATAGGAGGGGCGCTCGGGTGAGAACCACGCGGCCGGCGTGCTAGTGCTGGTCTTCGACAGAGTGCGAACCTGGGCTGACCCCGACTCCTGGTCCAACGGTGCATTCCTTCCTGTCCACACGCCGGCTGAGGGTTAGGCGACGCGACAATGCACTTGAGTAAAACACAAAAGCTTAGGATGGTAAAGCCAGAACCGGCTCGCCATCGGTGTCTCACGATCAGCGTGACCCGGTTGTGTATGCCAGCGGCTTATGCTAGCCTGCTGTTGGCGTGTATACGCCGGGATGCCATGTGACCATAGCAAGCCTGCTGAGCCCGAGCTGAGGAGAGAGCAGATGAAAGTCGTACGCATCTATACTGGCGCCGATAACCAGACCCATTTTGAGGAGCTCCCCCTGGAAACGTTTGCGACATTATCGGCGCAGGTCGGTACCGGTCCGGTCCGCTTGAATCAGGGCCCGGCCAAGTCAGTAACGGATTTTCACAATGCCCCGCGCCGTCAGTATGTGGTGATGATGTCTGGGCAGTTGGAAATTGAGATCGGTGACGGCACGAAGCGTGTGCTCGATCCAGGTGACGTGCTGGTGGCGGAAGACCTGACCGGCAAAGGCCACATCACGCGCGGCATAGGTGAGCAACCGCGCGTCTCTCTTGCCGTGCCGTTGGCGGGTTAGTGGCTGAGCGGATCGCGCTGCTAGTGCGGCTCGATCCGCTCCCCGTGATGCAAGAAATTTATGCTACTACACATCATCCTATTCGAACCTGAAATACCGCACAACACCGGCAACATCATCCGGCTCTGTGCCAATACCGGCGCTACGCTCCACCTCATTCACCCGTTGGGCTTTGCCTGGGATAGCGCCAAGTTACGGCGGGCTGGGCTGGATTATTACGAGTGGGTGCCGGTGCAGCACCACACCTCTCTGCAGGCCTGTCGCAAAGCGACAGCGTTCCCGCGTCTCCTGGCTCTCAGCACCAAAGGCACCTGTGCCTACCACGAGATGGCCTATCAGCAGGGTGACGCCCTGTTATTTGGCCCGGAGAGCCGTGGCTTACCTGCGCCCGTGCTCGCCAGTCTCCTCCCCGAGCAGGTCGTGCGCATCCCTATGCAGCCCGCCAGCCGCAGCCTCAATCTCGCGAATGCTGTGGCTATTGTGCTCTATGAGGCCTGGCGGCAGCTAGGTTTTGTTGGCGGAAAATAACAGCAGATTTATTGGTCTTTTACAATCGCATAATGCTTTTGAATATATTCAGCCAATGCTTTCCCGACCATATAACACCCTTGAGCGTTAAAATGACTCCTTGTATCATCAGGATTATAGCCATACTCCCGCATATCTTTTTCTTTAAAAATATCGTAGAAGGAATAAACATCAAACCCTTCTTTGAGAAAAAACTCCTTTTCTTTATCTTCAATAAATCCTGTTGCAAGTAACACAGTGCCGTGTTGTTTGCCTAAACGGGCAAAACTTTGAATATGCATCGTCCAGTTTGCTTCGCCCAGCATATAGTGATAACGTCTTGGCACACGATCTCTTGTCCTGGCAGGATGGGGTCTGTGAGCCGAAACCTCGGTATTTGCACCTTTTAATGTCCCCACCAAACCCTCTTGAAACAGTAATGCATCTGGAAATTTCCTGCCTATCCAGTCAAGTAAAAATGCTTTTCCAAAAGAGGAATATAAGATACTTTTCCACAATACAACGAGAAATTGACTCTTATAAATGAGCGAGTTTAATGTTTTATATTCTGGCTGGATGTAATTGCATATATGTGTATCATTTATACAATACTGGAGAATAACCATTCCAGGTTCGAACATTAAAGCCTTGGTCTTTAAGACCTCTAATTCTTGTGCAGTATTATAACCAGGCACTCCGAAATTGAGAACTTTGACTATACGTTGCCCGGGATTTGGATTTAAAAATTTCTCAAGCTGAGATGGAAAAGTCTCAGCCGTAGTTTTCACGTTGGTGGAGTAGGCATGAGAATCTCCTATAACTGCTATTTTATAGGCATTTCGTATTGAATTGGCATCGAAATCTTTGTCTCGCATCCCCAAAGAATTGATCTCTGCATAATTTTTATTAAGTTCATAGACAAGCTTTTGATTCTCACTTGCAACAAAAATAGGAACAGGCTCTTTTCTAAAACATCTTGTCAACATTTCACCGGTAAGAAAAAAAATGACCAATGTAATCAAAACAATAGACGTAGTATCATGAATCTTTCCCTCGCAAGCTTTAGGTAATAGCTTACTCAAAAACGACATCTCTGAGGTCCCAGGCAAGTCATGTAGCCACGTTACGGGCTCTTATCAGCCGCAAAGTAGCGGCTAGCCAGCAGGGGATAAACGAGTCGCGTTGCAGGCTGATACATCACAGATGAGTGCCCGTTGTGTGTTGCGCGAGAGCGCATGGCCCTGCGCCGTCATCTGCATCAGAAGACGCAGGCCAGGGAGGCACGATTGCAGGAGCATAGACATGCCATCCACAGTTTGCAAGCCTGGACTGCGGAAGGGGTCTTGACATCGCTAGGGCAGGGCGTATTATGGCAGCCTCATTTTTTATACGTAAACCGTGCAGAGGGGAGCGCTATGAGAAGAACAGTTGGGTGGCTGGCGATGATACTCGTCCTGCTCCTGGCGGGCAATACGCCCGTAGGGGCACAAACTGCCAAGGTGATACCCAAAGGGAAGATCGTCCTGGCCTGGCATACGAATATGGCATCCAAGTGGCTCGATCCGCAGGAGCATGACGGGACGGCGACGCCCGACAACTTCCTGAATGCCCTCCACGATGCCTTGATCAAGAACTACCGTGAGACGCTGTTTGATCACCCTGGCCTGGCCGAGCGTTACGAATTTGCCCCGGACGCGACGAGTGCGACCTTCTGGCTCAGGCCAGGGATCAAGTTCCACAACGGTGAGCCAGTCACCGTCGAGGACGTGAAGTTCAGCTTTGAAAACTACCGGGGTGCCAAGGCTGATGTGCTGAAGACGCATACGGAGCGCATAGAGATTGTCGATGCTCGTACGGTGCGTTTTCACTTCAAAAAACCCTTTCTGGACTTTCCCATGATCTTTGGGACGTCGAACGTCAGCGGCGCTGGCTGGATTGTGCCGGCGAAGTATTATCAGCAGGTTGGCCCTGATGGCTTCAAGCAGAAACCCATTGGGGCAGGGCCCTACAAGCTCGTGCATCAGGAGCCTGGCACCAAGTTGGAGTTCGAAGCATTCGAAGATTACTACCGGCCTGTGCATGTGAAGCAGCTCGTGATGATTGCTGTGCCAGAGGGGACCACGCGTGTCGCCATGCTGGAGCGCGGGGAGGCAGACCTGATGTATCTCGTCCCTGGCGAGCTCATCGAGCGCGTGCAAAAGAATCCCAAGCTCATGCTGGCGCCGGTCCTGTCAGGTTCCTGGTGGTTGGAATTCCCTGGCTTCCAAAACCCCCAAAACCCCTTCCATGATAAGCGCGTGCGGCAGGCGGTGAGCCTGGCCGTAGACCGGCAGGCCATCAATGAGGCGGAACTGGCAGGGTTCGGCAAGATTAGTGGTAACTGGATCAACAACGATGTGCAATATGGCATGGAGTGGCCAGCGTTCGAACGCGATGTCGAGCGTGCCAGACAGCTCCTGCGCGAGGCCGGTTATCCAGATGGCTTCACGGTGGACTGGCTCACGCCTGTACCGACCTATTATTCGCGTGGGGAGAGCGTCGTCGCGCAACTGGGGGAGATTGGCATTCGTGCCAAGCTCCAGGTCATGGAGCGCGGGGTGTTCCTGCAGAAGCTGCAAGGGGGGCTGAAGGAATGGCCTGGGGTGCAAATTATTTTCAATGCCACGCGCATGGGGGGAACCTGGTCGAACTGGTACGAGGCCTTTTTCAAGTGCGGTGGTTTTAGCGTACGGGATCGCCTGTGCGTGCAAGAGTTGGACGCCAAGTTTGCGCAATACGAGCAATCCACCAACCCTGCCGAGCGCCAGAAGCTGGCAGAGGACATCCAGCGGAGCATGCTAGAGAATCTGTATTTTGTGCCCATCTTCCGGCACGCCTTCATGAATGCCATTGGCCCCAGAATTGCGGCGCAGAAGTGGCAGGATGTTTTTCCCACCATCACGACTGGCTATGCTTTTCCCTGGGAGGAAATCAAGCTGAAGGAGTAAGCCTCTCTGGCGTGCCGGGGAGGGGCAGGCGCGTTCCACGCCGGAGATTACCCGCTGGCACTCTGGCGCGGCAAGGTGAAACAGAAGGTACTGCCCTGACCCTCCCCGGCAGATTCGACCCACATACGCCCTCCGTGCACCTCGATAATCCGCTTGACCAGGGTCAGACCAATGCCTGTGCCGTCGCTGGCGCTATCCAGGCGCTCGAAGAGACCAAAGACTTTCTCGTGATAGCGTGGCTCAATCCCTATGCCATTATCGCGCACATAACAAACGGTCTCCTCTGCATCCCGCCGCACGCCGAAGTTGATACGCGGTTGAGGCTGGGTACCCATGAATTTCACGGCGTTATCCAATAAGTTCTGCAGCACTTCGAGCAGTCGTGGGCGGTCCCCTACGACCACAGGCAAGTCCGGGGCAATGTGGACCTGCACGCCCCGGGCGGTGATTTGTCCACTGACCAGCGTCACCGCCTCCTGAGCGAGTTCGCTCAGGGAGACCTCGGTCAGCGGATTGACCACACGCCCGATGCGTGACAGCTCCAATAGCTCGTTCAGCAGGCGCTGCATGGTGGTGGCCGCTGCCCGGATGTACGTGATGTCGGTTTGCATCTGCGCGATATCGCCGGCCATGGCGTCCTTCTCTAAAAGGCCCAGAAATCCCTGGATTGTAATCAGGGGACTTTTGAGGTCATGCGACACGGTGTAGGTAAAGCGTTCCATCTCGGCGCTCCTGGCCTCCAGTTCGGTAATGAGCCGTTCCCGCTCTTCCTCCATGCGCTGGCGCTCAGCAATTTCGTTGCGCAAGATGGCGTTCGTGCGCTCCGAGATAGCCGTCCGCCCTTCTTCTGCAGCCAACAGTCGCGCGTGCTCGATAGCGATAGCGGCCTGCTCAGTATAGGCTGAGAGGACCATGGTTTCATCTTCAGTGAAGCCCCGCGGGGTCTTCGACGTAATCGACAGCACCCCTATGACCTGGTGCCGAGCCCGCACCGGGACACACAGCATGGCATGGATGCCGGCCTCGGCAGCGCGCCTCTTCCGGTACGGCGTAATGTCGGGATGTGCCTGCACGTCTGGCACCATCAACACCCGATTCTCGAGCGCCACCCGTCCGACAATGCCCTCCCCGAGTCGTGTTTCGGGTGCCTCAGCAATGTCCGGGCCATAGGGTGTGGTCCCAACGGCCACCAGCCGGTCGCCATGCAGGAGCCGTAAGATGGTGCCATCCGCCCCGATCAAGCGTGCTGCCTCCTCGGCAATCTGGGCCAACAGACTGCCCATGTCCTCGTTTGTCGCAATGCGCTTGTTAATGTCCAAAATCGTCGTGAGCTGTGCCTGACGCTGCGCACTTTCGTGAAACAGCCGGGCATTTTCGAGGGCAATCGTCGCCTGCGCCGCCAAGACAGCGAGAGGCTCGCGGTCCGGTATCAGGAAGAAGCGTCCGGGCTCGTCGTGGATGACAACGAGCACACCGATGAGCCGGTCACGATATAAGAGCGGTTCGGCCATCGTCGAAGCCGGTCCATACGGCTCGACGAACGTGGGGCAGGCGTATGGCGCATGCTGGGGATCATTGATCAGCAGTCCCTCGCGACGCTGGGCCACTGTGCCGGCGACGCCTTCACCAAGCCTGAGACACAGATCTTTGAGCCACGCACCGGCATTGAACCAGGCCTGTGCGCGCAGCGTCTGCGTCGCTTCGTCCCAGAGATAGAGGACGCTCCTAGCGGCCCCCAGCAAGTCTGCTGCCCGTTGTACAATCAGGTGGGGCAGTCTGGCGAAGTCGAGCTCCCGGGTGATTTCCTCGGCAATGGTGTGCACGGCTTGCATCTGCTCAATGCGCACGGAGAGCGCTTCCTCGGCCTGCTTGCGCTCGGTAATATCGAGTGCACACTCAATGATCCCGGTGAGCTTGCCGTCTCGATCGCGGTATGGCAATTTGTCGGCCTGCACCCACCGCAGTGCCCCAGAAGCCGTAGGGTACAGGGTCACAATACCGCGCTTGGACTGACCCGTCCTGATGACATCGAGATCATCGGCATACTCTTGCGCGGCGATCTCGGCAGGATAATGCTGCCAGAGGGACTTGCCTTCGAGGTCCGCCACCATACACCCCTCGGCTTCAGCGGCGGCGCGGTTGACCCGTAAGAGGCGGTTGTCGGTATCCTTGAACCGGATCTCAGAAGGTACGGCATGGAGAATCGTTTCATACTCCTGCTGTTGTGCACGCAGTGCTGCCGCCGCCGTCTGCTGTGCAGCTTCCTGGGCCCGTTGTAGAGAGAGCATCAGGGAAGCAATAGCAGCCAGGCCAGACACCATACAGAGAGAGATAAGCAGCACCAGTCCTTCGGTTGCCAGGTCAGGCGGCGTCGTAATACCTGCGCCCACCCCCCTGAGTACCACGGTGCAGCGCCACCCCGTCAGCAGCACAACGACTGCCGCCAACGATACCCATCCCCAGGGTCTCCCGGTAATCCGGATGAGCCGGCGTACCACGACGGCCGTGATCACTTGGAGCCCAATGGCAACCCCGAGGATAGCGAGAACAGCCATGGGTATATCCTCCTCGCGCTGACGCTGAGAGCCAGGCGCCGCCATGCAGCAGTGGCGAGGTGCTCCTTCAGCTGAGCGGCTGCTAGCGCCCTCAGGACAGGGGTCGGCGCCGCGCTCCCATGACCTGCTCGATGGTCTGAGCGAGTTCCCGCATGGCTAAGGGCTTCATCAGAAACGCATCAATGCCGAGTTCCTGGGCTTTCTCCGCATGCATGACATGACTGAAGCCAGTACATAGGATGAGTGGAATATCGGGCCGTAGACGCCGCAAGGCTTGCGCGAGCCTTTCCCCCGTCATGTGTGGCATGGTTTGATCGGTAATCACCAGATCGAAGCGCTGCGGTGCCGCGCGGAACACTTCAAGAGCCTCGGTACTGCTGGTGCAGACCACCACCTCGTAGCCGAGACGTCGCAGTATGGCCTCGCCAAGATGCACCAGGGTGGTTTCGTCATCAACGAGGAGCACACGCTCTACACCAGTAGGGGCGCCAGTGAGAAAAGACCCCTCCTGGGCTGCCTGATCCTGGCCTAGATCCGCGCCGCAGGGCAGATAGATCGTGAACGTAGTGCCTTGGCCTACGACACTGGCAACCAGCACCGTACCCCCATGGTTCGTGACGATGCCGTGCACGAGGGCTAGCCCCATTCCTGTCCCCTCACCGGGCGCTTTGGTGGTGAAAAAAGGCTCAAAAATGCGTTCCATGACTTCGGGTGTCATCCCATGGCCTGTATCGGTCACCGTGATGCAGGCATAGGGCCCAGGCTGCAACTCGGGATGCTGCACCGTCACCTGCTCGTCTACTTCCACGGCTTCCAGGCGTACTTCCAGACGCCCACCCGTCTCACGCATGGCGTGTGCGGCATTGGCGCAGATATTCAGGAGCACCTGGTGGAGTTGCGTTGGATCGGCCAGGACAGGGCCTACATTCTTGGTGATGGCTTGCTGAATTTCAATGGTCGAGGGAAGCGAGGCCCGCAGTAAGGCGAGCGCTTCCTCGATCAGCACAGGGAGCTGCACTGGCATCCGGGGTTGTTCCGTGCGTCGACTAAACGTCAAAATCTGTTGCACGAGTGTTTTGGCGCGTAGCCCAGCCTTGCGTACCTCGTGGAGGTAGCTCCAGGCATGGCTATCCTGGCGCATGTCGGCCAGGGCGAGATCCGTATAGCCCAGGATGGCCGTAAGAATATTGTTAAAGTCGTGCGCAATACCACCGGCCAGGGTACCAATAGCTTCCATCTTCTGCGCTTGGCGCAGCTGTGCTTCGAGCCGTTTGCGTTCAGAAATGTGTCCCCAGGCACGCAGCGCCCGCTCAGCGATATGGGGCATATCAGCCAGGGTCGCTTCGGACTTGACGACATAGTCCACCGCCCCTGTCTTGATGGCCTCGACAGCGGCCTGCTCGTTGCCATGGCTGGTCATCATAACGCTGGGATAATACGCAGCGCTTTCATCGCCCGGTAACAGTTCAAGACCCCGACCGTCGGGCAGGAGTAAATCGATAATCGCCAAATCGGGTTGGACAGTGGCCAGGGTAGCACGGGCTTCCTGCAGATTCCGCGCCACTGTCAGCTCCACCTGCCGGTCGTAGGACAAGAACGCCCGTCGGATCAATTCCGCGTGCGCCGGGTTGTCCTCGACCAGGAGAAGCTGGAGCGTCTTCGCCGTCATAGACCTTCCTTCCCATCTACCGCGACTGCCATATGCCGCCTGGCTCCTCTTGCCAGGGTACGACCGCTCTGGTTACAAGCCTGGATAATAATTCCAGTTGAGCCAATACAGGCCGAGATCGTGCATTAATTGTGAAAACTGCGTATAGTCAACCGGCTTGACCAGATAGCTGTTGACATGATGCTCATAGGCACAGACGACATCCCGTTCTGCAGTTGAGGTGGTCAGCACGACCACGGGCACGGTATGCAATTCCCTGGAAGCGCGCATCGCCTTGAGGACTTCCAGACCGCTCAGCTTGGGCAAACGCAAATCTAACAACACCACGTGTGGCCTGGGGCTTGTCGCCGGATCAGCATAGTCCCCCTGCCGAAACAGGTACGCCAGCGCCGCCTCCCCATCACCAACATGATAGAGCCTGTGGACGATCTGATGGGCCTCCAGGGTACGCTTGACGAGCTCGGCGTGCGAGAGATTGTCTTCCACGAGTAAGATCGTCGGAGGACTGTCCTGCACGTCCTCAAGGGGCATAGTGTGCTCCTCCGGCGCATAGTCTGTCCAATCCTACAGTGTTACGCTTCGTGCTGCATACCGTGCTCACCACTTGGCAGAGAAATTGTACCCAGAGAAGAGCGACAAGGTATACGGGATAGAGAGTGTCTACTCTTCCGTCGCGTCTTTTTTTATGAGAGAATACCCCCGGAGAAGAGCCATAGTTGGTTTTGAGACATGCACGCCTCGTGGCCTATGCAACCCTCATTTTCTGGTCGTTATGCACAGCTTACGTGATTATCTCCGGCCTGGTCTGCGCCTTGTCTTTGTAGGGTTTAACCCCAGTATGCGCGCCGCAGCCGTCGGGCACTACTATGCCGGACCCGGCAATGTCTTCTGGCCGTTGCTCTATGAATCCGGGCTCCTGCCAACGCCCCTGACGTATGCAGAGGACGCGCGTGTCCTGGAATTCGGCATTGGCCTCACCGATCTGGTGAAGCGGCCAACGCCTTCCTCGGCTGACCTGTCGCCAGGCGAAGTGCGCGCCGGCGTGCCCCAGTTGCATATCAAGCTCGTAACCTACGCCCCATGTGTGGTCTGTTTCAATGGCAAAGGGGTCTACGCCTGGTATGCCAACCGCACTGTGGACGTAGGACCACAAAACGACACTATTGGAGCGGCGCGCGTGTTCGTCGTCCCCTCTACCAGCGCCCGCAATGGCCGCTGGCAACGTCGAGAAAAAGCGGCCTACTTTCAGAGTCTCCGTCAATTTGTTGATAGGTGCACATGAAAGACCTCCTGGCGTATATGCATCCGGTCGTCCAAGTGCTGGTGTTGGTGATGGCATTCGCGACCCTGCGCCTTGGCCTGGCCTTAAAAAACCATCGCACTGGACAGCGCACTCTGGCGCAGTGGGAGGGTCTCTATAACCGCCATACGCAACTCGGGCTCCTCTTTGTCAGCTGTCTGATCGGCGGCTATCTCCTCGGCATCCTGAGCATGCCCTGGTTCCGCGAGCGCCCGCCGTTTCGTTCACCGCACTTTTTCTTTGGCACGCTGGCTCTCCTGCTCTTCGTGGCAGGGGGCTATACGGGCTGGCGCTTGAAGCAGGGTACCGAGCGCTATGCCGACGTACGTGATATCCACGGATTTCTGGTCTACCTCGCCTTATTTATCGCCCTGGCCGTGGCCGTCATGGGTTTTATACTGCTGCCCTAACGCAGCCTTGTCGCTGGCTGACGCTGGCACAGAGACGTGGTATGATGCACGTACCGTGTGCCAGCAGACCTCTTTGATCCGTACGCCGCGTCTGACGTGCAGAGGGAGAGAACGTGCCCATGCAAATACCTTCATCCGCAGTGCAAGAGAGCCTCACCAGGCTGACGGATAGCCTGGCCCAGGTATTCGAAGAGACAGAGCATTTATGTCGGATTCCTGCCCCCACGTTTGAAGAAGCAGAACGCGCGGTGTATGTGGCACAGCGTATGCGGGCTATTGGTCTCACAGACGTGCAGATTGACCGTATCCACAATGTCACGGGGCTCCTGAGCACTGGCAGTATTGGACCAACCACGCTGGTGGCAGCGCATCTCGATACAGTCTTTCCGCGTGCCACGCCCTTACAGGTACGCCGCACCAAACAGCGCTTGTACGGGCCGGGTATCGGTGATAATTGCGTGGCCGTTGCTGCCATGTTGAGCGTTGCCGCGGCCATGCGTCACCTGCAACCCATGCTACCGGGGCGCGTCATCTTTGCCGCCAACGTGGGTGAGGAGG
>JBMDXC010000226.1:0-2602 GCA_048594805.1 Candidatus Entotheonellaceae bacterium
TGCCATGAAGCCTGGAGTGTCTCCAGGAGCTGCTGTCGGCCGCGTGGTGACGACGCCTGGCCCACGCTGAGGTGTGGGGTAAAGCCTGTGGGGAAGCGCGACTGGTCATCATAGGCAGGCAAGACGGCTTGCAGAGTCGCCTGCAGGGTGACGAAGGCGTGACGTGGCTCTGGCGCGAGCCAGATAGTCGCCTTCCCAAAAGCGTGCGTAAATGCCCGGAAGGTCGCCAGAGTCACCCGAAACGCGGCACTCTGCCTACCGACCTCCAGCAGTCTGGGGAGTGCCTCACCACATTGTTTTCGTGGCATAAAAGGGTACAGCAGGGTGATATGGGGCATCCAACGATGCACGTTGCGGTCATGCTGACGCCGGATCGCCTGTATGGGGTCCCACACCGCCGGTGTTGGTATGGCCACTACCGCCGTGTGATGCGTTTTCACTGGCATATACCCTGCCTTATACATGCGGCTCCCGGGCTGAGGGAAAAGCAGGAGGCCGCTTGTCTCTAAGCGCCTGTAAACCTTCGGTGACGTCATCGGTGAAAAAGCCTAACATCTCAAGTGCCAGCGAGTGATCAAAGATGGGGCCGGCCTGGCGCAGCCAGTGGTTCAGGGCGCGTTTGGTCCACTGGATCGCCAGCTGCGAGCCCGTAGCGAGCTTGGTGGCCACCTCCATAGCTTTAGGCAATACCTGGTCCGAGGGCACGCACAGGCTCACCAGACCGATGCGCTCGGCTTCCTTGCCATCGAGAAAATCTGCCGTGAGCAAATAATATTTGGCTTTCGCCATGCCACACAGCAGCGGCCAGATAATGGCCGCATGGTCTCCAGCGCCCACTCCCAAACGCACGTGCCCGTCTGTGATCCGGGCGGTTTCCGACATGATGCTGATATCGGCCATGAGGGCCACGGCAAGTCCTGCCCCCACCGCCACGCCATTGATCGCAGAAATGACAGGCTTGTCCAGATTGGCAATGTTATACACGATGTCCGCGGCTTCTTTCATGGTCCCGGCGATGCCCTTGATGTCGCCCTTGAACGACTCGATCATATCCAGATCGCCCCCGGCAGAAAATGCTGGCCCGGCGCCGGTCACGACAACCACCCGTGTGCCAAGATCGTCAGCGATATCGAGCCACACGTGCGACAGCTCCCAGTGCAGCCGCGCGTTCGTGGCGTTGTAGACCTCCGGACGATTGATAGTGATGAGCAAAATGCCGTGGTCTTGACGGGTAAACAGCAGGTGTTGATAGTGGCTGTAGTCGGTCATGACGTACTCCTCGTGAGGTGTCAGGCAGTAGGATGCCACTACGTGGCACGCGCGCCATGATAGGGATATGCCCCCTGTACCGCAAGCCCAGCAAGATGCTGCTATAATTGCAGTCTCTGCGCTGCACGACCGGTACAGTGCGATGAGACGAGAAAAGGAGATGGCATATCATGGCATTGCCTGCGAGACTGAAGTTTGGGATTTTCATGGCCCCGTTCCACCCCCTGGGTGAAGACCCGACCCTGGCCCTGGAGCGTGACCTGGAATTGTTGCAATGGCTCGACTATCTCGGCTTTGACGAAGCCTGGATCGGTGAGCACCACAGCGCCGGCTGGGAAACGATCGCTTCGCCTGAGGTCTTTATAGCTACAGCGGCGGAGCGTACCAAGCATCTCAAGCTGGGCACGGGTGTTATTAGTCTACCCTACCACCATCCCCTCATGGTGGCGAACCGCATGATTCTGTTGGACCACCTCACCAAGGGGCGCGTGATGCTCGGCGTTGGGCCCGGTGCGCTGGCTTCGGACGCGTATATGTTGGGCATTGATCCCCTCGAGCAGCGCCACCGCATGGATGAGTCGCTGAGCATTATCATGCGCCTCCTCACGGAAACCGACCCCATTACCTATGAGTCTGACTGGTTTATCTTGCGCGATGCGGTGGTGCACTTGCGACCTTATACGCAGCCGCATTTTCCGGTAGTTGTAGCGGCGGCCCAGTCGCCCGTTGGTATGCAGCTTGCTGGCAAATACGGGACTGGGGTCCTGTCCGTGAGTGTGATCCGGGACCGCGGCACGGCTCCTGACCTGCACAAATTCTGGCAGATCGCCGAGGAGACCGCCGCCGAGTATGGCCATACTGTGCATCGTGAAGACTGGCGCATGGCCGTGCATGTTTTTCTAGCCGATAGTCGCAAAGAGGCCATGGCCCAGGCACGCGTCGGGGCGGGGCGCTATCAGCGCGAGTACTTTGAGGAGACCATGGGGCTACCCGCAGTGATTGATGGTCCACCCGACAAGATCATCGATGAGATGGTGGACAGAGGCGCCTGGTGCGTCGGGACGCCCGACGATCTGATCGCGCATATCAAGCGTCTGGACGAGCAGAGCGGCGGCTTCGGCGGTCTCCTGATCCAGGCGACTGAGTGGGGCACACGGGAACAGGTGCTGCACAGTTATGAGCTCATCGCCCGCTATGTAAAACCCCATTTCCAGGGTTCCCTGACCAATTTGCAAGCCTCGGCAGCGTGGTCCGCGATCAAAAAAGGCGAGCTCATGGCCCTGCGCACCCAGGCTATCGAGAAGGCCAAGCGGGAATACTTCACGCGGAGCGG
>JBMDXC010000227.1:0-12653 GCA_048594805.1 Candidatus Entotheonellaceae bacterium
ACCCATTTTGACGCTCTTTTTAAGGTGTATGCCACGGTACCTGCGGCGCTCGAATATCTCTCGCCGACAGCGGCCTCTCTCTATAACGCAGCAGAGTGAGACAGCACCGTAACCGCAAGGCTGCATGGGTCGAAATGCCTCCTATGACCACTATTACACTCCCGGCTCGCATAGACTCCTTGCCACGCGTTCTCGCGTTGGTGGTGGAGTGTGCCACGGCAGCGGGCTTTCCACCCCAACGCGTCATGGCGATCGAACTCGCTGTCGAGGAGGCCCTGGCGAATATTTGTCTCTACGCCTATCCCACCAGTGGCGGCGAAGTGGAAGTACGCTGCATGCAGGATGAGACCCGACGCTTTTCGGTTGAGCTCATCGATTCTGGTATCCCCTTCGATATGCTCGCCAGGCCAGCTCCAGATTTCATGATGGACGTGGCTCAGCGTCAGATAGGTGGATTGGGGATTCCGCTCATCCGTGCGCTCATGGATAACGCCACCTATCAGCGCGAGGGGGCCCGGAATATCCTGCGCCTGACGGTGCTGCTGCCGCTGTAAGGCCCACGGATACGCCCTCTGCAAGACCGGAGGAACAATGCTCATACGTTTTTGGGGAACACGCGGCTCCATTCCGGTCGCCCTGACCGGAACCGAGGTGCGGAGCAAAATTAAACAGGCGCTCCTGCAAGCCAACGGCCGACACTTTGACGACGATGCGGCTATCGAGCGCTTCATTGACGAAGAACTCGATTTCCCGATTCGGCACAGCTACGGTGGCAACTCCGCATGCGTGGACATCGTGAGTGGCTCTGAGTACATGGTGTGTGATATGGGTTCAGGGCTGCGGAGCCTCGGCCAACAGGTCATGCGCGAGCACGGTCCAGGGAGACCCCAAATATACAATTTTTTCATGTCCCATGTGCACTGGGATCACATCATGGGGTTCCCCTTTTTTCCACCCGCCTATATCCCCGGCAACACGATTCGCATCCATGGGTGCCATCCCGTTGCGGTCCTGCAGGAAGCTTTTCACCGACAGCAGTCCGACCCCTGCTTTCCAGTGGATTGGCAGAGCCTGGGAGCGAACATTCAAATGATCCACCTGGAGCCCGGGCAGTGGTATGAGATGAATGGTGTTCGAGTCAAGGCCAAATTACAGCCCCACCATGGGGATTCGTATGGGTATCGTTTCGAAAAGGATGGGAAGGTCGTCGTCTATTCGACGGATGGCGAACATAAGTTGGAATCGTCGGAGGCCACCGAGGCCATGGTCGACTTCTATCGCAATGCCGACCTCGTGATCTTTGATGCCATGTATTCTCTCGCTGACATGATTACGGTGAAGGAGGATTGGGGCCACTCCAGCAACGTGGTCGGTGTTGATTTGTGCCTGCGCGCTCATGTGAAGCACTACTGTATGTTTCACCACGAACCTGTGTACGATGACGCCACGCTCCATGCCGTACTCCAGGAAACCATGCGCTATGAAGAGATCATGCGGGAAGGCGCACCGCTGCAGGTCTCCACGGCCTACGATGGTTTAGTGATTCACGTCTAGGAGTCATCCGTGCCCAGCGTGCCGGCAGACGTAGGCGTCGTCCATATAGGCGGCTGGTCGTTGCTATGCCCACGCACGTGGTTCGCCAGCGGACAGGGTCGTCCTGTGGCTGTGCTGGTGACCGTGGTGCTGGCCCTCTTCTACGGGTTGCTCGGTCAATCCTCCTGGGAGCCGGTGCGCTCTCGCGTCTTTGATACGTATCAGTCCATGGCACCCCGGCAGGTACAAGCGCTGCCTGTCGTCATTGTGGACATTGATGAGGCGAGTGTGACGGCTCTGGGGCAGTGGCCATGGCCACGCACACGTCTGGCACGCCTGATTGAGGTGACTCACCAGCTAGGAGCACGGGCTATAGGGCTTGACATGCTCATGCCGGAAGCAGATCGCCTGTCGCCAGGTGTGTTCATGGCAGAGAGGCCAGACGTGAGCCCGGCGCTGCGGCACGCACTGGCGCAGTTGCCTGCCAACGACACTTTGCTGGCGGAGACCCTGCAGCGGACTCCGGCGGTGGGAGGCCGGGCGGGGACGCTAGAGAGCAAGCCCACACCTGTGCCTGTGGACGACCAAACGCCTGTGCGCCTCTACGGGGAGCCGCCGCTCGCGTATGTGCAACGCTATCAGGGGCATATCACCAATGTGCCGCACCTTGAGCGGGCCGCGTCTGGGCATGGTTATCTGAACGCGGAGCCGGACCAGGATGGGGTGGTGCGTCTGGTGCCGTTACTCGTAGCGGTGCAGGAGGCGTTAGCACCGACGTTCGTGCTTGAACTGTTACGGGTCGCTGGCGAGCAAGAGGTCTACAGCGTGCATGCCGATGACCATGGCGTTCATATTGTACAGATAGGCAACGCCCTGATCCGCACCGACCCCGATGGCCGCGTACGCCTGTATTTCTCAAAGACTGATGCCAGGCGGCGTGTCTCAGCACTGCATGTCCTGCAAGGCACCGTGCCTGCCGCTCTCGTGCAGAACAAAATCGCCATTATTGGCGTCACGGCTCTAGGCCTGGCCGATGTCGTGTCAACACCTGTAGCGGCACGCATGGACGGGGTGGAAGTCCAGGCGCAGGCGCTGGAAAACATCCTCAGTAACACCCGACTTGTACGACCATCATTGGCACCCTGGCTGGAGTCGCTCGCCTTCCTGGTATCTGCGCTGTTGCTTATTGTCATACTGCCCCGTGTGAGACCCGTGGTCGGTGTGGCTCTCTGCCTGGCGAGCGCCCTCCTGGTCTGTGCGGGTGGTTTTGTCGCCTTCAACGGATGGCAGCTCCTCTTTGATCCGTCGTTTGCCAGCGCCGGGAATACTGTAGTGCTCGTCGTACTGCTGACCGCCGGATTTACTGCCAGTAATCGCCGCCGGCGCGAACTCAGAGCCGCCCTGGAGCTTGAACGGCTCGCGCGCAGCCGCCTGGCGGGGGAACTCCAGGCGGCACGCGATATCCAGATGGGCATGTTGCCGGCACCCTGGGCCATCACAGGTCTCCCTGAACACCTGACCTTCCACGCGCTCCTCGAACCAGCCAGAGAAGTTGGTGGGGATCTCTACGACGCTTTTATGCTCGATGAGGATCACTTTTTCTTTATTGTGGGCGACGTCGCCGGCAAAGGTGTGCCGGCGTCGTTATTCATGGCGTTGAGCAAGACACTCTGCAAAAGCCTGGCCTTGCGCCAGCGTGTCCCCTTGGATGCCCTGATCACGGCGCTGAATCACGAGGTCGCCCGTGATAATCCGCAGGCCCTCTTTGTCACTGCTATCGCCGGTATCCTGGACGTCCGCACGGGTGAGATGGAACTGTGCAGCGCCGGCCATGAAGCGCCCATTCTGCTCCGTCGCAACGCGCCCCCCTGTGCACTCACTGTGACTGGTGGACCGCCGTTATGCGTCTTGGAGGATTTTGCCTATCCCGCAGACCGCATACGGCTGCAATCGGGTGACCTCCTCCTCATGATGACCGATGGAGTGACGGAGGCGCAGGATGCAGCGCAGAGGTTGTACAGCTTAGAGCGCGTCATGGCGTACTGCAGTACCATACAGGATGAGCCTGAGCAACACGGCGTGCTGGCAGTGTGCCAGGGACTCTACGACGACGTCAAAAGTTTTGTGCGCGATGTCGAGCCCTTCGATGACATTACCATCATGGCCATTCACTTTACGGCGCCGGCATCTGCCACATTACTCCCCTAGCCTCAGGTGCTGTGCCATAGTCACCGCTGGGCCTAGCGCACGATCACCTCGACACGCCGGTTCCGCGGCTCCACCTGCTCATCTGGCGTGGGTATCAAGGGCTCCCGTTCCCCACGCCCAACAGCTCGAATAAAGCTCGCATGGAGACCATTTTTAATCAGAACGCCGCGTATCGTTTCAGCTCGTTCTATGGACAGACGGTCATTATCCTCTATTTTCCCGACGCGATCCGTATGCCCTGTAATCTGTACCTCGACTGCCTGGCGCTTCGCCACCTCAGCCAGAAGGGCGTCCAGGGTGACACGCGAGTTCGGCATAATTTCGTTGCTATTTGCAACGAAATAGAGGAGAAAGCTGAGCGCTTTGGGGGGCTGCGCGGCGAGTGCCTCTGCGAAGGTCCGTTTGACGTCTTCTTCGCTGAGCGTGCCCTGCGTGACGCGACCTTGCGTATCGATTTTAGCCGCCTCGAGGGGAGTATCGAGGATGGTGGTGCGCTGTGGCGCTGCGATGGCTACAGCGCCGACCTGCCCATCCTCTCCCGGGAGCAACACAACTAACTCTTTCGTAGTACTGCAAGCACTCAGCAGTACCGCCCATGCCAGAGCCACGTACGAGAGAACGCGTCCTTTCCCTCGCTTCTGGCGTGGTACTCCAGCTTCCGTGGGCCTCTCCGTGCCGGACATAGAGTTTTACTCCTTCACCTGTACGAGGAAGGAAGTACCGCGGACTCCCAGAATGGTCGTGCGCGTTTGCACTTGCATCGCATCCTGGGCACTATGGGCAATATGGCCAGAGATCACGGCCAGGGTACCACGTGCAATCTTGGTGAGAAATGTTCCCTCTTGCGTCGTCGGATTAAAGGTAAATTTCTCCAGGGCAATCTGACTGTTTGGCCCCAGCGAGAAGCGTGAGTTATCAATAAAAGTTATGCCGACGCGGCCGTCGGCACCTGTCATCAGGGTGTCGGCTTTTTCGAGCAGATCACCCGCTTTGGCGGGCACCTTCACAGTATCACGGACAAGAGAAACATCACCGGACAAGTTTTTAATCTGCCCAATAGCATCCGCCCACGCTGCCTGGCCTAACGTCATTACCGATACGAGTACCGTCCAGACTACGGCTGTTAGATACCAGTTTCCCATAGCATATCCTTCCCCCTGTGGTATAGGCCCAAGGCATCTAGCGCCAGCCACTGGCAGCGGTGCCTCTTTCGTAGGCTATGTTGTCGCATGTCTTCATCCTGAGGCATGGAGCAGGATATAAAAATATACCAAAAAAGGGTTCAAAAGAGGGTGTGAGCGGGGGAGAGGGTGCCCCAGCCTTGCGAAAAGCCCCTCACCCTTGCTCTTATACCTCTATACCGCAAAATCCTGCGCAGATACGTCGAGCAACACGGTCTGTTGCACCGCTGACGGTAATGCGGCAATGCCCTGGGCCAGGCAGGTATCTATCTCAGGGGCATAGACGCCGTGTTCGCTCATAAACGCATCCAGTTCCGGCGCAGCCCTGGCGGTCAATTCGCGCGCAATGGCGTGGGTGGCGACCGCTGTCTGTGGATATTTCCGTAGCACGAAGGCAAACGCCAGAGCGATATTCAGCATGGGTTGGATGGAGAAGCGTGGTAACCCTTTTTCCTGGGCGAGTTTGGCGGCATAGATCGCATCCACTACGGCGTGGCGGATGTTAAAGCCGGTGCTCCAGTCATTCTCTTTGACCCCTCGACTCAGGGCCACATCCCACTGCCGCGTGCCACCAGCTCCACCATTGAGAAAATCAAAATATTCTCCCTGCTGGGGGCCTCCCATGACTCCGTTGGCAAAGCATTCTGCGTACAGCGCTGCCCCAGTGCAGATACCTGTACAACCGTCGAACACTAAATGTTGCCCAATCAGTTTGGTCTCAGCCCCGGCGGAAACCGAGGGGCCGAAATACTTGGGGCGTCCAAGAACTTTGAGCGTAGGCTCCAGGCGTGCGTACAGTCCCTGGTCGCCGCTCGCCAGGATCAGCATGCCGTTGGGATGCCCGCCTCCAAGTTGGGCTCCTAAAGGCCCGCCAGTGAGGGGAAAGTTGACGTACCCAACCCCCAGTTTCGTGCAAAAGGCATGGGCGGCGACAGTGAAACCAGCGCTGACGGTCGACATGTGCAGAATGAAGGGAGCCGTGTCACAGCGTGCCTGCAGTAAACGGGCCAGCTCGGCAATGATGCGGACATCGTCGCCATTCTTGCCGGCGCACACGACGACGCCATCGAGCTTGCCATCCCCAACCAAAGCCTCAAAAGTGCCCACAAGCTCAGCGCCGTGGGCTTTCCAGCTGGCGCGAAAGGCATCTCGCTGCGCCCCCGGATTGCCGCGGTCGTGCACGCGGAGTACCTTGGCAGGGCCATCGGGTTTCAGATGCGTACCGGCAGGACCGGCCATGAGCCCGAGTCCGCCAACGTAGGCAAGTTGCAGCATAGTGTGATCCTCCGTTCATCAATATGAGGGAATCTGGGTGCGATCATAGCACAACTTATTTGCTTGGACCTCCTCACGGCATTTATTACAATGGGTGACCACAATCGTCACTCAAAGTGTGAGTCAGCAGGCAACCACAAGAGCATACCCGGAAGGAGGCGCATATGGCACGTGTAATGGGGCTCGGACACGTCGGCATCTACGTCCGCGACCTGGAGCGTATGGTGGCGTTTTATCGGGACGTCATGGGGATGCAGATCACCAAACAGAACTGGCGCGCGGGGGCTGTCTTCCTGAGTGCTGATCCGGAGGCCGTGGACCACGAAATCGCCCTCATGCGGGGGCGGCCCGAGGGCGACACCCCGCATTTAATTAACCAGATCTCGATGCGTGTTGCCAGCCTCGACGATTTGCGCACGTTTTACCGCCGCCTGGTGGCAGAGGGCTATCGCATCGTGAGAATCGCCAACCACGGCAGTGCGATAGGCTGCTATTTCTTAGATCCTGAGGACAACTGTACCGAAGTGTTCTGGGTCACCGGCCGGCCGTGCTGGGTACCGAACTCTGATCCCATAGATCTCGAACAGTCAGACGAGGCCATCATGGCTGAGGTGGACCGTGTCTGGGAGCGCATAGGCCATGTCCCCATAGGGGGAAGAATGGAACAGGAAACGGCCACGTTACGGTCAGGCAGCTAAGTGCTGCGCACGGCAACTAACCCTACCAGTATGGCGGGGTTACGAGGGAGAGAACGCCATGGAGCTTGGATTGCAAGGCAAGCATGCGATCGTGACGGGGGGGAGCCGGGGCATTGGCAAAGCCATTGCGCTGGAATTGGCTCGCGAAGGCGTGGATGTGGCGATTGTGGCCCGCTCTAAGGGGGACTTGGAAGCGTCGGCGCAAGAACTGGCGGCGCAAACGGGACGGCGCGTGATCCCTCTGGTGGCCGATGTCACCAGTAAGGAACAGGTGGATAGTATGGTTGCCCAGGCGGCCCAGCAGTTGGGCGGGCTGCACATTCTGGTGAACAGCGGTTCCCCGCCAGGGGGCTCGGCCACCGCTACCGGTCCCATTGAGACCGTGGTCGATGACGATTTGCTGCACGACTTCAATGTGAAATATGTGGGGGCGCTGCGCTGCGCCCGCGCCGTCATTCCCCACTTGAAATCGCAGGGTTGGGGCCGCATCATCAACATCAGCGGCACCAACGCCCGTAACGCCGGCAATCTCAGCGGCGGGGCGCGTAACGGTGCCATGGTACACATGACCAAGACCCTGGCGGTACAGTTGGGCCGCCACGGGATTACGGTCAACTGTATCCATCCTGGCACGACCCGCACTGAACGCACCCCTGGCCTGCTGGCTGCCCGCGCCGCCCAGTCAGGTATGACCCCGGAGGACGTGGAGAAGGGTGACTTTGCGCCCGATTCTCCACGCGGTAACGCTATCTGTCGCATGGTGGACGCTGCGGAGATTGCCTACCTTACGGTATTCCTGGCATCGGACAGAGCCTGGGCGGTCAGCGGTGAGCTGGTCGTGGCCACGGGCGGGGCCGGACGGGCAGTATATTACTAGGCGACCGCCTACTTCCAGAGGGAGAGCATCCATGGCCGTGCCGATGATGGATTTTGACTGGTTGTTGGACCATGCGAGTGCCATCGCGTTTGATCCAGGTCGTCCCAGCATCTATGTCTTCGGGCTGGATATGACTCCGGAGGAGCTACGAGAGCAGGTGCTGAGCCTCATGGGGCAGCACGATCTCTTTGACGTCGCTCAGGCGAAGTTTATTGATGACAATCAGCGCGGTAGATACAAAGGACAGTTACCGCGTGTGGGTCTCACCCTGTTTGAGGTCGATGGGCATCAGTGCGGTATTGTCTTGAGTTACCATAGCAAGTTCGAGCCCAACCTGGCGCAATATGAAGCCTGGCAGACCTTCTGGCAGCAACGTTTGCTGGAGGCTGCACGAGCCAGGGCGTAGCCCTGGCCCGGTAGGCATGGGCGGCTAGCCTCGGCTAGCGCGGACTGGGATGGGCGCTGGCAGCGGGAAGTACTCAGCGACAGGGATTTCAATGACGCTGGGACCGTCCACTGCCAGTGCCTCCACGACGGCATCGGCAATCTCATCCGGGCGTGATACGTAAAAGCCGCGTGCGCCATACACTTCTGCCAGCTTATCGAAGCGTGGGTTCACAAGGTCCACGCCGATATACCGTCCGTCATAGAAGCGCTGCTGCTGGGCCTTTTCGGCGCCGTGGCAGCCGTTGTTCAAGACGATACTGACGAGGGGGATGCCCCAGCGGACGGCGGTATTCAATTCCTGGGATGTGTACAGGAATCCCCCGTCTCCCTGCAAGCTCACGGCAGGGCGGTCGGGGCGCCCCAGTTTGGTCCCGAGACCAACGCACAACCCCATGCCAAGCCCCCCGTGACCAGCGTAGTTGAACATGGTGCGCGGCACCTCAAAGTGCAGGCGATCGTAGGCCAGACCAGGGGTGATACCAGCATCGATAGTCACCATACAGTCGCGCGGCAGAGCCTTGCGCAACTCGGGATAGACCCGCTGTGGCATCATGGGCTCAGCGCTGAGGGTGGACTCCGCTTGCAGCCTGTCCCGACGGCGTGCTGCCAGGGTTTCTATTTCGGCCCGCCACTCCGGATGCGGGCAGCCTGTGGGATACGTCTGGCGTAAGCACTGCAGCAACTGCTGCGCCACGGCTTTGGCGTCTCCCACGATGCCTACGGCAACCGGGTAGTTGCGCCCGATCTCTTGCGCGTCAATGTCCACCTGCACAATGCGCGTTTGCGGGTTAATGACACTATAATTCCATAACGTCGTGGACTGATTGAGGCGTGTCCCTAGAGCCAGGAGGACATCCGCCCTGTGCATGGCCTCTGCCGTTTCGCCGGCCCCTCTCCCTCCAGGCGCGCCTACGTACAAACGATGACTGTTGGGTACAACATCATTGTGGCCATACGAAGGCACCAGTGCCATATCCAACAGCTCTGCGAGTGCTACTGCCTCAGCACTGGCTTCAGCATCGATCACCCCGCCGCCGGCGAGCAGCAGCGGCCGTTGCGCCTGGGCCAGGAGTGCTGCAGCCCGCTGGATGGCCTTCGCATCACCCGCGGGGCGCCCATCGACAGCCCGGTACGTTTCCGGTGCAGCAATGTCTGCCGTGATGGTCTGGTTATCCAGCAGATCGCGTGGGATGTCCAGAAAGACCGGTCCACGCTTCCCCGAGAGCGCGGTGCGGAAGGCGTAATGCAGCATTTCTGGAATGCGCTCGGTTTTATTCACTTGTAGAGCCATATGCGTCACTGGCTTGAACATGCCGACCAGATCAAAGGCCTGATTGCCATCACGGTAGATGTAATCACGCGCCACGTCTCCAGCGATGACAATGACCGGTGCTCGTCCCTTGTAGGCCAGCGAGATACCCGTCAGGAGGTTGATCGTCCCTGGCCCTGAGGTCGTAATGCACGCGGTCGGCTTCCCTGAAGCACGAGCATAGCCATAGGCCATAAACGCCGCGCCCTCTTCGTGTCGCGTGTCTACAAAATGGATATCGCTGCGGCCATACATCTCGGTGACAATGCTGTTGGTGGTGGTACCCACCACGCCAAAAGTATATTCACAATTTTCCGCACGTAACATTTCAAGTATCATCTGGCCGACTTTCATCTGTGGCATGCTATCCCTCATGAGTGATGCGTAGGGTTGAAGGGGAATGAGTGGAGACAATCCCCAAGAGTGAACTACGTATTAGCTTCCCCTATGCATGGAGCTTGAGAGGCTATCGTGTATGTGCAGGCGAAGTCAAGGCATGCAGCCATGGTGTGCCTGGTATACTCTGACTGCTCTCAGCGCAGAGTGCCCTGGCTCCTGCGCTGATGTCAGCCTTTAACCTGGCGGTGCACACGGTCAATCTCGGCGAGCACATCTTCGGGCCGGGTTTCCATCTCCAAATCGGCTAACTCGCTGTCCGCATCGTTCTCAATACCCAGTTTGTCCTGGATGGCATCGAGCATCTGCAGCACACGGGTGAGTTCATGCTCCGCCAGGAGCCCAATTTGCAAATCCAGCTCCGCTCGGCGGTCTGCCTCGTCGCTGAAGCGGTTCTGACTGATGAGCACGAAGGTCGACAGAAAGATCGCCTCCAGCGACACAATCATCGTCAAGAGCCCATAGGGGAACGGGTCAAAGGTCGGTAGTCCGACACGTCCGGTATTCACGAGCAGCCAGGCACCAAACCAGCCGATATGGAGGTACACAAAAAGCATGCTGCCCGAAAAGGACGTGATGGCATCGGCCAGGCGCTCTTGTACGTGCCGTTCGCGTGCCGTTTGGAGACGCAGCCGCGTGATGGTGCGAATATTGCGCTCTATAACACGGGAGAGGAGCGGGGGAGTCCCCTCTGGTTCTTCAGGGAGGTTCACGTGCTCGTGTATCATGCACAGACCCTTGTCTGGAGGTTAAGACTGTGACGGAGAGAGCACGAGTCGCCCCAGCACACAGCGCGAAGGCACGATTCCTGTGGCTGCAGTGTGCCTCCTGGGCTGCGTCATAGTCCTCCGTGTCATACTCTGGCTCTCTTGGTGGAAGCACTGGTCGCGTATTGAGAGCGAGCTCGGGCGGGCTTCGTGCCAAGGAACTTGCAGTACGATGCCCAGGAAGGCATAATCCACACGGAAAATCTATACCACTGGCTGCTCCCATGACGCCTATACAGGAGGCACACGCTTGACCAAGCTCATTAGCTTTGACATTGATGGGACACTGGAAGTGGGCGATCCTCCCGGTATCATCACCATAGAGATGGTACGCTTCACGCAAACCCTGGGATACCTCATCGGGAGCTGTTCGGACCGCACGATCAGTTATCAGCAGCAGCTCTGGGCCCAGCACAATATTCGCGTCGACTTCACCGTGTTGAAACACCAGCTCGCCAATGTAAAGGCCCAGTTCCAGACCGAGGCGTACTACCATATTGGCGACACTGACATGGATCATTTTTATGCCACCAGGGCCGGTTTCCGCTTTCTCAAGGCTGATACCACCACCTGCCAGCCGTGGGGGCCAGAGATTTTTCTCTAGAGTGCTCCCAACACCCTCACGCCGGCTTAAACTTCACCAGGGTCCATTCTGGTGTCACGTCATCAAAGACCGCCTCTAGGGGCATGTCCACCCTGAGCGCCTCGATATCGCACTGCACGATGTTGGACACCAGGCGCGGGCCCTCGTCGAGCTGCACGACCGCGTAGACATAGGGGACATCGTCCCGGAAAGCGGCGTTCGCTGGCTGTTGAACGACGGTGAAGCTGTGTAGCCTGGCCCGACCGCTGACCTTCACCCACTCCAGGTGCGTGGACAAACACCGCGGGCACTCCGACCTGGGGTAGAAGAAGACATAATCGCACGTCGTGCACCGGGGCATGAGCAGTTCATGGCGCCTGGCCGCCTCCCAGAATGGTCGGGTCAACTCTGGACTGAGGGGCCTGGGCAGAGGTTTAGTATATTCCGGAGCCATGGCGCTTCTCCTCTGCTTACGTTGCGGCTTCAGAGCCAAGTATGAGCGTGCACATCACGCTCGCGGTACCCCCTCAACCATTGACGAAGCCCAGGGTGTGCTTGGCAACCTGGCGCTCTCCAGCCCGGCCCATGATCTGGCGAGCTGCCTCAATGACGTGTCTGAAACCACCGGCCCCACCCACCGGCTGACCAGCGGAGATCTGGCCGCCGTCGGTATTGACAGGGAAGCTGCCTTTGTAGGTCGTATCCACAGAATCGAAGAAGGGGCCAATTTCTCCCTTCTTGCAGAATCCGGCATCTTCGAGGCTCACGGCCGCGAGGATCGTATATCAATCGTAGACTTCGGCGAACTCGACGTCCTTGGGCCCATATCCTGCCATCTCAAAGGCCTTGCGGGCCGAGACAACAACGGGCGTGGTGGTCATCCTGGGACTCTGCCAGATGGTGTCGTGGTCGGTGGCACTTGCCCCGGCGCCCAGGAGGTACACGGGCGGGTGGGGAAAGGCGTCGGCCCGCTCCGCCGACGTGACGATGCAGGCCGCCGCACCGCCACAGGGCATGACGCATTCCAGCAGGTGCAGGGGGTCGTTCACCATGCGCGAATTGAGGACGTCGCCGATGGTGATGGGCTGCCCCTGGAACACCGCATTGGGATTGAGCAGCGCATTGAAACGCTGATTGACTGCCATCCTGGCAAACTGTTCCTGCGTTGTGCCAAACTCGTACATATGACGACGCTTCATGAGCGCATAGCCCGTGTTGGCGCCCGCTGCTGGTCCAAACGGCGCCTCGAACTCGGTGCCCTTACTGGCCGGCGGCAAGCCACGCACAATGCCGGGTCCAAATCCTCCCACTGCCGGATCCCTGCTGCCCCCGAGCACACATAAGACCGTGTTCGCCAGCCCCGCGTGGATGGCCGAAGC
>JBMDXC010000228.1:0-3381 GCA_048594805.1 Candidatus Entotheonellaceae bacterium
CATCACCTCCCTGTGTACGCTTCGCCGTTGTCGTTGCCTTCAACGACGCAACACGCGGTACCCGGTGTCTGGCCAGGACTTCCGGGGTCAGGACCTACCCCTGACTGACAAAGCCGAGCTTTGCTCGGCGCACTAGCAAGCATACAGGACCAGCAGGCGTATCTATGCAGAAACGGTCGCGTACCTACACATTGCGGATACATATTTCAAACCTCTCCCGAGCCCTCTGCGAGGTGTGAATCAGAGGGTCATGAACTCGTGAAGAAGGTTTTGAGGACCTCGCTCAGCTCTCGTCGTCGACTTTTGAGCATGACGAATCCGCCCTAGTGTATGAGCATCATTCTCGCCAAACCCCTACAGGGTTTGATGTGGCAGCCACGGTGGCACGCGATAGAGCAAGATTTCCTTCAAGGACCATACGTCATCGGTGAATCCCGCGGCCATCGCCGGTGTACACGGCCGCCACTGTTTAGCTGAACCCCTGCCGTTGGTCGGCTCAGGAACCCACAACGCCTGGCGTAAGCTGGCGTGGGGCAGGACAAAGTTGTGATAGGTCAGGAACACCACCAGTTGATGCTGCATGCCGTCCTCGCCCTGGCACAGGGTGTGCACCCGGCGGCCCACCGCCGCTTCCACCAGTCAGTGCAGCACCGTGTTTGGCTCGACCTCAAAGACCCGGGCGGTGGCCCGAATGCCCAACCTCTCAGCCACGCACGCCAGTACACGGACGATCAGCTCCACAGCTACTTGCTTGCCATGAAAGATCGTGCCATGATGCTCGGAAAAATAGCCCTGGCACGAGGTACACTGGCATTGTCGCCAGGAGCTACCATTAGGATGGCCATTGGCGCGCAGATTGTCCAGCCACAACCAGCCTCGATACCGACAGCCCGTATGGGGACAAAAGTGCCTCGACGTGTCGACCTCATGGGGGCGGCGGTTGGTTGGAGGCATGGGGCTGGGAGGCAACGGCGGTGGTGGATGGGGAGGCGTGGTTTCTTGTGCACACAGGGCACGGAGAGGCTTGTGGGTCAGCCCTGCCAACGGTGTGGGATCGTTGGAGCGCTTGCGTGGTGGCGCAGGTTGGGGTTGGGTCAGGCGACGGGTGGCGGGGTTGTTCGGCCACAGCCAACGGAGCATGAGGCACAGCCACGCCAGAGCAACCAGCACGAGTTCATAGAAAAACAGAGTCGGGATTATGTCTATGCCTCCTCTAATAGGTCGTAGAGGAGGCTATTTTACCGGGTTTTTGTGCTGATCGAATTATCCGCAGGATTGGGGTACACGACCCAACCGAAGGGAGAGGGATGAAAACCACACGCAAAACTGATGCCACGGCAAAGGCCCGGCGTCTGGCGCCCCTCAGTCTATGTCTGGCGCGGACTGCGCTGAAATATCTGCATGCCCTGATGGCAGAAATGGACGGAGTGCGGCAAGCTCAGGACCGTGAGTGTGTGCATCGCATGCGCGTCGCAACACGCCGTTTGCGCAGCGTGCTGCCCCTGTTTGCTACCTCGCTGTCGCGTCAGACCTGGGCGCGGTGGCGCAAGCAGTTGCGTCGTGTCACACGGACCCTTGGAGCGGCGCGTGATACCGATGTCCAAATTGCCTGCGTGCAACAGTTCTTGCACGGCAGGGCGAGCGCCGAGGAGCATGCCGGGGTCGCGCGCCTCCTCCTGCGTCTGGAGCAGCGGCGCCAAGTCCTGCAAGGGCCCGTAATCAAGGCTCTGGAACGCTTTACCGCTCGCCAGCTCACCGAGGAGATGGAAGAGCGGCTCAAGCAGGTGGCAAGCGAGAGTGAGGCGTATGGAGTCGACATGGCGGGCCGCCGGGTCTATCGGCATACACGCAAAGGCATCCTGAAGCGCCTCAACGCCTTCGAAGCGTATGCGCCCTATGTCCACCAACCCGAATGTGTCAAGGAGTTGCACGCCATGCGCATCGCCGCCAAGCGCCTGCGCTACATCATGCAGGCGTTGGCGCCGCTCTACCCGGACGAGCTGGCAGAGCCGATACAGGCAGCACGCCTCTGCCAGACCCGGTTAGGTGATATCCACGATTGCGATGTGTGGATCGACACCCTGCCGCGCTTCCTGGAAGAAGAACAGGCGCGCACGCTGGAGTATTTTGGCAGTACGGCACCCTTGGAGCCGTTACGATCGGGCATTCTTGCTCTGCTCAACGATCGCCAGCAGCAGCGGGCGCAGGACTATCAGGAGTTTGTGACGTTCTGGGACGAGCTGCAAGCGCAGAGCGTGTGGAAGCGCCTGCGCCAGACGCTCGCCGATCCCCGCGCCGCGGCGGAGACCGCGACTGAGACGGCAACAGCAGCTCTTGCCGGGGATGGCGCGTCGGCTCCAACGCCCCAGGACGTAGCTCAGCCCGCGCATGATGCAAGCGCATGCTGTATAGGGCGCCAGTGATGCAGGCCTCAGCATTACACGTGCTGCATGGTGTGTGCTACGCTCTCCTGGTGTACGATGTCGGTCTGTCCATCGATCTCGAGGCGTGTGCGCAACGCCTCACGACCGTCACACAGCGGGTGCGCATCCGTCCGAAACACCGCACGCCACAGTACTTTGAGTATCGCCTGGCGCCGCTGCATATCACGCAGGAGGCAACGGTGCTGAGCTTCGGTAACTATTGTAGTAGCACGAGCGTGGATGTTGTCCTGTACGATTTCGGCGCCGTGGCTCTGACCTACCAGATCCCGCTGCAGGGACCGTTTCTCGGGCTCCTGGCATTGAGTGACGCTCTGGACGACAATACGTTGCTATTGCAGGATGCGCGGCGTCGCCTGGAGCAGCTTCTGGAGGTCGTACACGACGCCGTGCACCGGCCGCGCATTGCCGACTGCGTCGAGGATTACGCCATCTTTCAGATTACCGCCTTTACCACGCCGTGTAGCACCGATGAGCTGTATACAACGTATGCCCAGGAAGTCGCCCAAATTCTGCGCCTTGAGCATGTCGCGCTCTCCGAGCAGGAAGTCCACGATGCCATCTCACACCGCATCGCATTTGGTCTCGACGATGTGGCCATCATCGATTGGCATGCCGCTCTGCTGTTCGATCGTGAGGCAGACGATGTGCGCGCCGTGCTGACCTTTGCGAATGTCGAACTCCTCGAGATGCGCTATCTCGACGAGCAACTCGACGAGGCCATGGATCAGGCGTATGAGGTCTTGTCCAGGCGGACCTGGAATTGGTGGCGTCGACCGGGATCGACGGCGGCTGATCTGCATCGCGTCGCACAAATGCAGGTCGAGAGTGCCATGCTGTTTGAGGGGGTCAATAACGCCCTCAAACTCCTGGGCGATCAATACATGGCTCGGGTGTATCGGCTGGCATCGCAGCGTTTTCATCTCGAAGAATGGGACGC
>JBMDXC010000229.1:0-10283 GCA_048594805.1 Candidatus Entotheonellaceae bacterium
CGGTACGTCACGCGTCCGCGCCGTTGCAACATCGCCAGAGCCTGATCGACCACCTCTTCAAACGTCATGGTGGCTCCTCTCCATCTCCCGTCGTGCCCTGGCAATCCTACGTACACCGATCATACCATCCTCTCCGTGACCAACTATCGGTCTCTGGCAGCTAAACATCTTCCACAGGCCTGGTGGCAATGCCGTAGGTCCCATAGAAAAAGTGGGCATAGTGCGTCGACCCACCGGTGACGAAGAGAAGATATTGCTCTGGGCTCTCCAGGGCCGGAATGGTCGCCTGGGGGTCGTGCTCCAGATGCTGTAGCTCCGGGTGGGTCAGCCACGTACCGCTGGCATCCCTGGGCATGCCGCGTGAGCCCAGGATGGCCTGCAGCGAGACGCGACAGTTGCGGTGCAGCCAGGCCTGGGTGTCCTGCTTGCTCATGCCGGCCTCAGCTAAAATGACGGCCCGGGACGGGCTGAGGATGATGGGATGGTAGGGCCCCTGATACGAGACCCGCCTGTTGGTATGGCCCACCTGGGCGGATTGCCACCCCCTGAGCCAGGCACCAGCACCGGCGTTCCGGTAAAACATCATCGAAGCGATATTGTTCAGGGTGTCCTCAGGAGACCTGGAACCGGAATCGATGATCGTCGTGGGGCCAGTCACGACAACCACGGTGACGGCGCTGTCGTCCCGCTTGAACCCCCTATCCACGTGGTAGGGCTGCCAGGGACTGATCTCCTCGTTTTCGGCGAGGCACATCCCAAACTTGGTGGGCAGGCCGATGAAGTTGGGGTCTCCGGCGCCGGCCTTGCAATAGCCGATGTTGATCAGGCACAGGCGCAGGGCCCGGCCAATGGCTGTGTTGGCTGTATTGATGACGCCCGGGCCCATGGCCGTAGTCCCGACGTTGAGCCCGGCTGTCCTGGCAATAGGGCCGTTCACCAGGATCAGAGGCGCTTCCGTATGGCCGGAGACCTGCATGTCTCTGTGGTTCATCTCAGGCTGGGCCAGGCAGTCGATGGCAGCGAGGAGCACGGGAAATTGCTCCGGTCGGCAGCCGGCCATGACGGCGTTGATGGCGATCTTTTCGACCGTTGCCAGACCGAAGCCGGGCTCCATCACCATGAGCACATCCTGGGGTTGGCGCCTGCTCCCCTTGAGCATCTGCTCGACTGCGGCCGGAGTGGGCGGGATGACTGGGAGGCCGTCGCTCCAGTCTCGCTCGGCCAGGAAGCGGTTCACCGCGTCTAGCCCAGTGGGTGTCTCGTCCATCTCCACCGTGAAGATCTCGGTGGATTTACTGCCGCTCTGGGCGCCTCTGGCCGTCGCCGCAGTAGCGGGAAACGTGCTGAGGTACCGGACAATGGCGTCGATCTGCGTATCCACCATGGTGCGGATGAAACCCGCCTGCTGGCCCGTGGTGGCGTGGGGGATGGTGACAAAGGCCGTACTGGGCTGGCCCCAGCCCTCCACGCAGGCCTGCCACGCTCGCACAAAGCTGCGGGCGACGATGCCAACGGCTGGAGTGCCGGCCTTTTCAATGGCAACCATGTCATGGGCAAGCCACGACGTGCATCCTCCTCAATGGGCAGTGGCACCGATAACGGCATCCACCTCCGCGGCAATCCGGGCCGCCTCCTCGACATCGATATGGATGCCACGGCTGAGCGCCGGGCGGCCGGGCCTGAGGTCGCCCCCGTAGCGCTCGAACTTGACGCCAGGGTACCGCTGGCTGAGGTGCTCGGCCACCCGCTCCACGGCAATATCTGCCCCACCTGTCATGTTGTTATACAGACCGATGGTCTTGCCCTCCAGGCTAGACAGACGCGGGGCGGGAGGCACCTTAAAATCCACTCTATCCGCAGCGGGGGACATGATCTGCACCTTCATGCCGTTTCTCCTGTCGATTGCAGCATAGCAGCTGTATGGGGGCCTGCGTGAGTTCCGCGGCACATCACACGGCACTGAGCATAGTTGGCATAGATACCAGCGTCAAGGGACCGTTCTCGATGTCGATGGGCACATATGCTATATTCGTACTTATGGAACACGACGCCAGCTATAAGCTGCTGTTCTCGCATGCCCGCATGGTGGAAGATCTGCTCCGAGGCTTTGTGCATGAGGCGTGGGTACGTGAGGTGGATTTTACCAGCCTCGAACGAGTCAGCGGCAGTTATGTGAGTGAGGATCTGCGCGATCGCGAGGACGACATGATCTGGCGCGTGCGCTGGCAAGCCGAGTGGCTGTACATCTATCTGCTGCTGGAATTCCAGGCGACTGTGGATCGCCATATGGCTGTCCGCCTCATGGTCTACGTCGGGCTGCTCTGGCAATCGCTAATCCAGGCCAGGACCCTGTCGCCCTCAGGCAAGCTTCCCCCAGTCGTGCCGATTGTGCTGTACAACGGCCGCAGACGCTGGACCGCACCCCGCGATGTGGCAGCACTGATCGAGCACATCCCTGGGAGCCTGGTGCATTACCGGCCCCGACTGCGCTATGCGCTCCTGGAGGAGCGGCGCTATACGGAGCGGGAGCTGGCTCCCCTGCACAATCTGATGGCGGCGCTGATGCGGCTCGAAAACAGTCGGCAGCCGGAGGAGATCCAGCGTGTGCTGGCGCTGCTGGCGGACTGGTTGCGCGCCCCAGAAGACGATAGCCTGCGGCGTGCCTTCATCGTTTGGCTCAATCGGGTGTTACTCCCAGCGCGGTTTCCAGGGGTACCAATCCCAGCAGTCCACGATTTGACGGAGGTACAGACCATGTTAGCCGAACGTGTGGTGGAATGGACGCAACAGTGGAAAGAGGCCGGGTTGCGGGAAGGCCGCCGAGAAGGCCGCCGAGAAGGCCGCCAGGAGGGCCGCCAGGAGGGCTTGCAACAGGGCCAATTACAGGAGGCACGAGCCATGGTGTTAGAGGCCGTGCGCGTACACTTCGGGAAGGTGCCGCGCGATATCCGCGCTGCTGTGCAGCGTCTGGAAACGCGTGATACGTTACATATGCTCCTGCGGCAAGCGATAACGTGTCCGAACCTGGAGGCGTTTCGGGATACCCTGCGCAGCACACAACTCGTAGCAGAATGAGCTACCGCTGCGTGCCAAGATCAAAGTGGAAGGAGCAGTGATGCAAACTGGATTAGCTGAGAAAGTCGTGCTCGTTACGGGAGCCACGCGGAATCATGGCCGCGCCAGTGCGCTGGCCTTTGCCGAAGAAGGGGCGCATCTGCTCCTCTGTACGCGTCAGAGTCTGGAGTTGCTGGAAGAGACTGCACACCTGGCCGCACCATTCGGGGTAAAAGTCGTGACGGGCCGGTGTGACGTGACCGATGAGGCGCAGGTCAATGCCTTCGTCCGCACGGGGCTGTCCGAGTTTGGCCGTATTGACGTGGTGGTGAATAACGCGGGGTGGCGGGCACGCGGGGATTTGCTGAGCATCAGCACGGAGAACTGGCTCGCGACCATGGGCGTGAACCTGCACGCGCCCTTCCTGATGAGTCAAGCGGTGTTGCCCAGTATGGTGCAGCACCGCTGGGGACGTATTATTAACTACTCTGGTATCGCTGCCTTCCGTGGCTCAACCGGCGCCGCGGCGAAAATGGCTGCCGAAGGGCTGACCAGAGCGATTGCTCGCGAGTACGGCAAGTATAATATCACGGCGAACCTCATTGGCCCGGGCAGTATCGAGGTTGTCCGCACGCCAGGACAGGAGATCCCCGGTGGTGAAGGCACCGGCATAGAGGCCATCCCTATTCCCAGGCAAGGCACCGTCGATGAGTGCACCGCACTGGTGGTCTTTCTCGCCAGCGAACAGGCCAGCTACATTACGGGTCAGACTTATCTGGTCAACGGTGGCGCGTATTTCCTGTAAGCAAGGGGGAGAGCGTGGAGACCAAGCTGAAAGGCAAAACCGTTTTTGTGACAGATGCCCTGCGGAACTTTGGCACGCCCATGGCGCTGGCCTTTGCCAGAGAAGGAGCGAATCTCTTTCTAGCGACCCTGAGTGACCAGACACAACTCGAACACACCGCCCGCGCCGTGGCATCCCTGGGAGTGCAAGTGGTGACCGGGTTGTGCGACCTCAGCAATGCGGCCCAGGTCGAAGCTGCCGTGCACAGGTGTATGGCCGAACTCGGGCACATAGATGTGGTGGTCAACAATGTGCTCTTTCCGGTGCCAGCCCACGCCTTTGGGTCAGTGCCCTTTGAGGTGTGGAAGCGCAAGATTGAGGTGGAGCTGACGGGGTCCTTCTTCTTGTTCAAGGCCGTACTCCCACGCCTGATGGCACAACAATGGGGCCGCATTATTAACTTTACTGGCCTGGAGGCCTTGCAAGGGACCGACGCGCTGGCCGGGTCGACCGAGTTGGGGATGGTGGGCATGACCAGGGGGATAGCGCGGGAGTATGGCAAGTACAATATCACGGCCAATTGTATCGGCGCCGGGGGCATCGAGACTGAGGAGGCAGAAGGGCGCTTGGCCTTTCCGCCTGGCACCCGGGACCCACTCAACCGCTGGGGCAAGCCAGCAGAGATTGCCTTTCTTGCCATCTCTCTAGCCAGTGAAGATGCGGGCTATGTCACTGGGCAGTGTGTGATGGCCAATGGTGGCAAACATTTCCTCTAATAAGCGGGAGGCATAATGACCATGAAGATTCTACTCATGCCGGGTTTGACGCTGCCAGAGATTTCCACCGATGATGTGGCGCGTGTCCGCGCCGCCGCCGGAAGCGATGCTGAAGTTATCGTGACCACACCGGCCGAGGCGCTGAAGCACGCCGAACAGGCCGAGGTGATCCTGGGCCCCGTACCGCGCCAGCTCTTTCAGGCCGCCCCCAAGCTGCGGTGGGTACAGGCCACCTCTTCGGGAGTCGATCCCTACATGTACCCCGAGTTACGCGACAGCAATGTGATTCTGACCAGTGAGAAAGGTCTCGTCGGCGAGCACCTGGCGGATCATGCCTTTGGGCTGCTGCTCCTGTTGACGCGGCAATTGCCCAGGACGCTCAGGATGGGCCCCGACTCCTGGAATCATCGTCCGGCGCTGCGGCGCCAGATGATCGAGCTAAGCGGGCTGACCATGGGGATCATCGGCTTTGGCGGCACAGGCCGCGCCGTGGCGCGACGGGCGCACGCCTTCGGGATGCGCTGCCAGGCGATTGACCGCGATGCCGTTCCCAACTCCCCGGAAATACCCGAGGTGCAGCGTCCGGCATTTTTCCCCGAACTCCTGGCAACCTCAGATGTAGTCGCGATCTGTTGCCCACTCACACAAGAGACAAAGGGACTGTTCAACGCCAAAGCCTTTGCCCATATGAAGCCTAATGCCTTGCTCGTCAGCGTCACGCGCGGTGAGATCATCGTCGAAGATGACCTGGTCAGGGCACTCCAAAATAAGCGGATTCACGGTGCCGCGCTCGACGTGGCGCCACGCGAGCCCTTGCCGCCCGACAGTGCGCTGTGGGATATGGACAATGTCGTGATGACCCCCCATACGGCCGGCGCCAGCCAGTATCGCGCGGCCCGGAATATCGAGCGGTTCGTGCGCAATCTGGAGCACCTCCGACATAACGAGCCCCTTGAAGGCGTCATCAACAAGCAACTCGGGTATTAAAGCGCCTCCTGATGGGGCATGGCCACGCCTCGGATGTATACGCCAGGCCGTGCCCCTTCCCCTATGTGAGTCGCTTAAAGATGCTATGCGACCGGTTGGTGGTGTGCGGCCGTATTTTGGTGGGCCACGCCCCCTTTTCCGATTCCGCCAGCCAGCCGGCGCTGCTGGGTACGTCGGGCGCGGCAATATCGTACACGGCGGCATACAGGGCCATTCCAGGGGCATTGGTGGATTCGAGCCGGTAGCGGGTACAGCCATGAACGCCCGGCGCCTTCAGAATATTGGGGACGTGTTCGGTATCATAGATGCGATTGAACTCGTCTTCGAGTTCGGCGGGGATATCCATTTGGACGAGGTAGATATAGTCGCCCATCGTGATGTCACCTCCTGCCATATGCGCCGTACGATCGCCATGCCCCACACGGGCCATGGCGTGAGATGTGCCACACACTCATACGGCCCTAAGCATAACAAGAGAGGCGTGGCCCCTCAACTCTATGCCCTCAACTCTGATTGATCCATCACGCGTGAAATGGGCAAAATCAATCGCTTCAACCCCATAGGTGTCCATATAGAGCGCCATGGGCTGGGCGTTTAGTGACACGAAGGAGACTGACGTCGTAGCCCCCTTCCAGTTCCCAGTCTGCATTAATGCCAGCATGATATATGGCTTGCTCAATGGCATCAGCCACTGAGTAACGACGGCGCACCCCACCGTTCTTGGACATGGCCATTTGCCCACCGCCAATCAGATAGACAGCACTCATAGGGTGGCCTCTCCTAGGCACACGTAGGCTGTGTACTCCATATCATGCTCTGTCCGGAGCACCTTCCCAGAACTATGTTGGTATGCCACGGGTTGCGTTCTATGTTCTCAGGCAGGGCAAGCCCACAGAAGTAGTGCCATGGACCTTTGCGGGACATCATTGTCGTTCATCGCACCACTAGGAGCACATACACTTGCATGGCGCGCCAGCAAGTTTTTTACACGGCCATCGTATCTACCGCGGCTTGAAGATCCTCTAGCGCCGCAAGACGCCCCTGGAGCGGCTGGCGCAAGGTGTGCTCCAGTTCGGTGCGCAAGGCCTCCCCGAGCGTCGGAGACAGGTCTTCGACCAGCACATCCAGGGTGGTCAGCGCCTGCTCGAGCGATGTTTTGACCTCATCCAAGCCCATCAATACTTCTTCAATTAAGATGATCGCCATAGTATTTCCTCAGCGCCAGTATGATCAGCGTTCCTGCTCACCCACAGCACATGTTTGGGGGAAAAGTAAGTCTGCATCTGCGCCTCAGCTAAGGCAATGGGCAGAGCAGCCCCCCTTTCTGCAATTCTACACCTGCTTGGTTATATCATCCCAGGGGGCTATCCCGCAGTGGCGTAGGAACGCGACGAGGGTGCCCTCGTCAGGGCATTGATACGACGGTCGGTCCATGCCATGCAGATTGTACGAGGCGTAGCGAACCCCAGAGGCGCTACCTCATTTGATGATATCCAAAATGCCGTCCTCCGTCATCCGTCCCCCTTTCCCTGCGAGTGCATTGCACAGCCGTCGTGCCAGGCGTGCAACCTCAGGGCCATGCACGCAGTACTCTGTGCCAGCCCCCCTCTCAATCCATATTAAAAAGATTACGTCAGAATGATTAAAAAATAAAATTCATTATTTTTTGACAATGATAAGAAAAATTTTCTTAAATGGTCATCCTCTGCTGGCTGGGATAGGTGCGTGGCGCACGCTGCCTGGGGTGGGCAGGGCGCTGGCTCTCCCTCGCTAAGTAACACGTGTAGCCTGCGATGTGAGCGTCTGTACCAGCACCTGGAGATCCAGCGTACGTATGGCATCGACAGCGCATTCCCAACGCCCTTCATGACAGAGCCCGCTAAGGCCAGCGTCTTCATAGGCTTGCAACGTCGCCATGAGACAGGCATCACGCACTGCCTGGGCGATGCGGAGGGCTTCCTCCATACCATGAACTCCTCACCACCGTAGAATACGACCGGTCAAGGTCAAACAGGGCAACGAAATGATAGTATTATAACGCATCCCGCCTGGAGCGCCTAACAGGCCATTGTTATACAAGAGCTCACGCCGCTCTACGGCTGGTTCACTGAGGGGTTTGACACCGCCGATTTGCAAGAGGCAAAGGGATTGTTGCAGGAGGTGCACATATGCTGTGGGTGGCCTCCCCGATAGCACTCTCTCTAGCGTGCTGCGTGTGTCAGCAGGCGCTCGGCACGTGCGACGTCCTCCGGCGTATCAACACCAACGCTCTCATAGTTGGTCTGTACCACCCGTATGCGATAGCCATGCTCCAGGACGCGTAACTGCTCGAGTTGCTCGACCTGTTCCAGAGGTGTCTGGGGCAGTTGCGCGAGATGCAGGAGAAAATCCCGCCGGTAGGCGTACAGACCCATGTGGACCTGGCATGCGCGGGGGATCGTTGGGGTCGTCCCAGTAGCGGCAAGGAGCTGGGGGGCTTGGGGCCAGGCTTGCCGGTCATAAGGAATAGGAGCCCGCGAGAAATAGAGGGCATAACCCGTACGATCGACAACCACCTTATTGACGTTCGGTGTTAAGAGTTCGGCCACATCGCGCAGGGGACGTGCCAGCGTCGACATGGGTATGGAGGGATCGTCAAACAAGGGTTGCACCAGGGCGTCAATGGCTTGTGGCGCAATACCGGGCTCATCGCCCTGGACATTGACGACGATGTCACACGTCAATTGGGCCGCCACTTCGGCGATACGGTCTGTGCCAGTCGGATGGGTGGGCGAGGTGAGCACTGCCTGGCCACCACAGGCCTCCACAGCGGCTAGGATGCGCTGGTCGTCTGTGGCCACGATGACGGCATCGACCAGGCGAGCCTGGCCGGCGCGCTCATAGACGTGCTGGATCATGGGCTTCCCGGCAATAGGGACCAGGGGCTTGCCAGGGAATCGCGAGGAAGCATAGCGTGACGGAATAATGACGACACAGCTGGGCATAGCGGACCTTTCGGGAAACCCTTAGGAGCCCCTAACCCTCGCTACAACCCTCTTCCGAGGGAGAGGGACCTGAGGGAGAGGGGACCTCTCAATAGGCGTTTGGATGGAGAAAACCGCGCCAGAGCGTCAGCCAGAGAATTTTTATATCCAGCAGCAGTGACCAGTGTTGGATGTAATACAGGTCATGCTCAAGGCGTTGCTCCAACGATGTATTGCCGCGCCAACCGTGCACCTGAGCCCAGCCAGTCATGCCGGCTTTGACGCGATGCCGCAGCATGTAGCGCGGGATGCTCTGACGAAATTCCTCAATGAGTATAGGCCGTTCAGGACGTGGTCCCACCAGGCTCATGTCGCCCTTGCACACATTCCAGAGCTGTGGTAGCTCATCCAGGCTAGTACGCCGGAGCAAGGCGCCTACAGGCGTGCGGCGTGGATCGTTTTCTTGAGTCCACACGGCACCAGTCTCACGCTCAGCATCGTCGCGCATGGTACGAAACTTCACCATGCGAAAGACCGTGCCATCAAAGCCCATACGCTCCTGCACGTAGAACACCGGACCACGGGAAGTGAGTTTGACGAGACAGGATAGCAACGCCAGCACAGGCAACGAGAGGAGCAGCGCCGGCACACCAATACAGAGGTCAAAGGCGCGCTTTATAATACTGTTCCAACCATACATAGGCGAGCCGTTCAGGGTAATGATCGGCAGGCCCTCGAACTCCTCGACACTGCCACGCAGAATAGCATATTGGTAAAGATCGGGGACGACATTGATATCCACCATCTCATTCCCCAACTCGCGTAATATTTTTTCCATGGTCCCCTGGGCTTCCAGGGGCAAGGCAATGAAGACCTGGTCTACCCTGGCGCTACGGACAATCATCTGTACCTGATCAATATGGCCCAGGATCTCTATGCCGTCGAGGCGCTGGCCAATTTCATGCTGGTACCGCGTGAGATACCCCACGACGCGCAGTCCCAGCTCCGGATGCTGCCCAATTTGTTGGCGCAGCGCTTGCCCGACATGCTCTGTACCCACAATGAGAATATGGCGCAGGTTGTAACCACGCCGCCGCACCACGCGGAGCAGTTCACGGAAGATGAGGCGCGAGAAAATGAGGCCCACGCTGCTGAGACCCCAGAAATAGACGAACACGACACGCGAGAACTCCGGTTCCTTGATAAAATAGGCGATGACCATCAACATCAGGGTGGCGAGTGTCGAGGCTTTCAGGATATCCCCTACCTCGCGCAGATGGCTGCTGATACGACGCGGGCGGTACAGCCGCATGCCTTTGAAAATAGCACCCCAGATGGGCAGGATAAACACGCCTAGGAAGAGGTATTCCCGCAACGGAGGAATGTCGTGATACACTGGCAGTGGCCAGCCTCCGAAACGCAGGCCATACGCGCTCAGCCAGGCTGCGGCAATCATGCTGAGATCGAAGAGAAATAACAGGCTCTTAAAAAACTCACTGTGCTTTTTGAGCATCGGCCACCCTTTATCCGGGTAGGGGAGAGCGGTTGTGACGCTGCAGGCGGGCAGCATGCCTCGCGAGCATCTCCGTCAGGAGCTGCTGGATACGTTGTTTAAACCGTTGACGGTCGAACTGCAGGGCATGCTGGCGCAGTGCTTCCGGGCAAAACAGCGCTTCATGCGCCTCGAAAAAATGCACCGCTTCCTGGAGCGCTGCGGGT
>JBMDXC010000023.1:0-8378 GCA_048594805.1 Candidatus Entotheonellaceae bacterium
TGTGGAGGAAGCAGGGGTTGTAACCGCTCCCATTGTCTATGGGTGAGGTCATGTCTATTCATCCCAGGAAAGATACAACTCGGAACAGAGTTTGCAAACACGCCCTAGTCTGGAGCGCGAAATTAAGGAACTTGACCGGCAGATCAAGGAGGCGGCATAGGTTGTCAGGGAATTACCCGCCACTTTTGAGTACAGAAGAGGACCGGCAAAATTATCTTGCCGCAGGTGCAGGTGGAGTACGCAACGGGAATTGGTAACTAATCCTGGGCCTAACATGCTAGTGGTCGCGCCAAGGCTAGCCCAAACCCATAAAATTGGATGTTGTTCCCCATTAGGTGTGAGTCCTACGGCTCAAGTCCACCTGACCAAACCGAGTCAGTCGACCAGGAGCAACCTTTACGTGCACACCCAGCAGATTCTGTGTGGTTACTCCTATGCTACCGGCTGTAAGGCCTCTGGGACGTTGAAGGCTGGCGAGTTGACCTGCGGTGAGACCTCGTACGCCATAAGCAGCTCTGCAGGCAAGGGCACCAGAAGCGCCTGCGCCTCATCGAGGGACAGTCTGGGATTGAGCCAGGCTGCCTCATCCTGCTCTCGGAGGATCACCGGCATCCGGGTGTGAATCTGGGCGACGAGAGTATTGGCCTCGGTGGTGAGGATAGCGAAGGTCGGTTTAACGACGCCCTGTGCATCCTGCACCGCGCTCCAGATCCCGGCAAAGGCAAACGGCTCCTCCGTCTTCAAGGCAATCCGGTAGGGCACCTTACCTTTGCCAGTGCGTTTCCACTCATAGAAGCCATCCGCTAAGACCAGGCAACGTTTCTTCTTAAAAGCGTCACGAAAGAACGGCTTCGTCGCTACCGTCTCGGCCCGCGCATTGATGATGGGTTTGACGTCTGGACGGCCATCCGCCCACTCCGGCACAAAACCCCAGGCGGCACGGACAATGGCATGCGGGTGATCATTGAGGATCGTCAGCTGAGCCTGGGAGGGTGCCGCATTATACGTCGGCACAGCTATCTCCGTGGACAGATGCGCATGGAAGCGTTCTTCGAGAGCCTCCGCATTCGTTGTCATGGTGAATCGACCGCACATAGGAACTCCAGTCATCATGGGGATATATGATAGTGTACATGCGTGCACTATATTGGAAAGTATACCGGGTTTTGCCATCCCTCACAACGCCAAGGTGCGCTGACGGGACTGCACCCGGAGCAGCAGGTGCCCTTAGGAGTCAAGTCGCAGGCGTCTGGTCGACTGATCTGTCATCAGGGAAAGGTGAGCCCCGCTGCCGCAGGGCAATGGACAGTCGAGAGCATGTATACCACGCCTGGCTACAACTATGAGCCCTTCTTGTAGTAACGACCAATGCTGAAACAGTGGCAATGCTGAGTGATCAGCCCGCGAGTAGATCATTGGTAGACCGCCTCAGTGCGATGGCACAGTTCATGCTGTATGAAAATGGTATGGGCAGGCGCCATCCACAGAAAGAGTGCACACCCATTCATGCATGCTTACGTCACCTCTCGGAAAAGGGGAAGGTCTCATGAAGCTCGCACTCGTCACGATCGTCACCGCCAATCTTGAGCAGATGCGCACGTTCTATCAGCAGGTGCTGCAGAGCGAGCCGCAGATCTATCGTGGCAACTATGTCGAATTTACCCTCGAGACCGGCACCCTCGCCCTGTGGCGCCAGTCCGAGGGTGCGGCGTTCGGGCTCGGTGCTGTGCGAGGTACAGCCAATGACCGTGTCCTGATTGAGTTCGAAGTCGCGGATGTGGAGAGGGAGTACGCCCGGCTCAAAGGCCTCCAGGTCGAGTGGGTCCAGGAGCTGACGACCCAACCGTGGGGCCATCGCGCCTTTTACGTGCGTGATCCGGACGGGAATGTCCTCAATTTTCATATGGTCGTGGAGGAGTAGTGCCGTTAATGGCGGGAGGAGCCCATGACCCGACCTCCTGTCACTGGTTGGGTGAGCGTACTTCGCCATGGCAGTAGAGTGCGTGTCACCACCTCCGGCACAAGTACAGGGGTGCCTGTCTCGACTTCAATCTACGACCGCCAGGTAAGAAAGGAGTCCATGTGCTTCGCCGTGCAGGGAAACTGGATCGCGTCACCCCTCATGTGCTCCGTGAGCATAACGCGTGACATGCTCTCTATACCCGAGTGGGTTCTGCCATCTCGCCGAAAGACCCTGTCGGGTTTTCTGACCGGTCGCACCTGTGTGAAGTCAGGCAGGTCAGGCTAAGACACGTCCACATACTCCATCATAATGGCTAACGCGTGGTGGTAATCACCCGCCTGAGTCGTAATCCGCTCCGCCACCTCCCTTGCTTGATCCTTCAGACCATACTGCATGAGAACCGACCTCACACGGCCCATCAGAGCAAAGACATTGCCATCGGTCCCAACCAGTTTACAGCGTGGCTTGCCTGCGGAGGGGATTGTGCTCATGTCGACCGGCTCATCAAGCCCGGCTTTCACGGCATGTACTACTGCGTGCGCGACGTCTATGGCGTCTCTGGTCTCTCGCTCCAGACTATCAAGGTTCAGATCTGGACTGGCCAACAAGGCATCAAGCGCACAGACGCAGTCATGCAGGAGGCGTGCAAGCCTGTCTTCTCTCGCTGAGGTATGCGCCATCGTTTTTCTCCATGTCTACACCACGTTTATCTGTTGGTTCACACCTGCTGCTCCATGCGCATAACACGTGGCATGCTCTCGATACGTGCGTAGGTTCTGCCCTCTACTCACAAGACCAAGGCTGACTGTCGGAGAGGTGGGTGTGAGTCGTCGTTCTTCTGACCTCAGGCATCCACCCAAAAGTCTATGGTTCGCGAATGGGTGTCACCAGGGTGTGGTTGTTGATGCCGTCGTAAAACCAATGCGCAAATTCCTCTCGAATGATCCGTTCGACCTCCGCTGCACACGTGGCCTGCGGCAGGCGTGGGAGAATCGTCGTGACTTCTGGCTCATACTCATCCCTGGCAAAGTTGTGGTTTTTCGGGATGCGTTTTGCTCTGCTGATCGTCAACTGGGATGTCCATCGCTTCCCAGTTGCGTTGCGTCTGATCCGACCGACAAGCCATCCAGCCTATCAATCGGAGAATGCGCTGTTGCGTGCGATGGTCGGACGCTTTGTCCCGCCATCCTGGGCCAAGCGCGTCATTGGCGAGGGCGACGCCGCCTATGGCTCTCAGGACAATAGAAAGATGGTGATGAAGCGCGACGCCGACGATCCTGCTCGTCGGTGGGGCTTGGTGTGCGCCATTGCCCGGACGTGGAAGACGGTCGAGGCTAAGGCGATCAAAGACTGGGTGACGCATGTGCCGCGCAAATATTCTCAACGCGCGCGGGTGCCCCGCCTCCCGGGCACTACGGGCTGCACAACCTTCTGGGTGTAGAGCACACGCCTGTGTCTGCGACACATCGGCGACGTCACCGGGGTGCTGAGTAAAAGAGGGCGTACCTTGGGCCCGCAACAGACGAAATCCTGGTGACCAATCTGGACGAGTGGATCCCGAGACAGGTGGTGGGTGCGTATCAACGAAGGTGGCCAGTGGAGCAAAGCAAGAGAGAACTCAAGACCGACTGGGGACTGGGTGAACACCAGGGCAGGGGGGAGGAGGGACGGATTGAGCAGTCCTGCGGCATCGCCGTGCTGGCGTCTCTGTTGCTGCTCCGCGCGTGCCATCAGGAGATCGTCCCGGGCAAGTCGTGGCGTATTGCTCAGCTTCAGCATACGTTTCGTCTCCGTGTGATGACCAACCAGGTGGAGCATAATCTCAAAGCAGGCTGACAAAAGCGCGTAAAGTGGCCTCATGTTGTGCTTTATGCCCATGAGGTGTCGATTTTGAGGATGGAAGAGGGATTATGAGGTGCCCGTCGGGGAGTAGATCATCTCTCGGTCGTGCAAACGTCTGGTATGGCTCAAGGCGGGTTCTGAGGTCATTGCGCTAAAAATTTCGCATTCATGCGTGCCACCACCCCGGCCGTATGGACCTCACTCAGGTGAGCATAGCGCTTGACCATGGCCAGGGTTTTATGGCCAAGGATCTCGGCAATCTTGGCGAGACTGGCCCCACTCATGGCCAGATAACTCGCGGCGGAATGTCGGAGATCGTGAAAGCGGAAGTCGGGAATGTGCGCCTGCTTAAGGGCTGTTTCCCAGGCTTTGCGGATATCCAGCGGTTTCGTACCAGACGCGTTAGGGAAGACCAGCTGGGTATCTATCCGCCGTACCCGGGCATGCTGCCGCATCTGCTCCAACGCAGGGCCGGTCAAGGGGACGGTGCGCCGTTCGCTATTTTTCGTCTCGTGGGAAGTGAGGCGACCCCGGGTCAAATCGACATCCGGCCATTGCAGCCTGAGAATTTCCCCTTTTCTGAAGCCAGTGGACAGGGCAATGAGTACTACGAGCGCGAGATAGCGGCTGGAACTCGCCGTGCAGGCGCCTAATAAGCGCTGCCGTTCCTCATCCGTCAAGAACCGCACCCGTCCGCGTGGTTCGGGCGGTTTCGATACGCGCTTGCACGGATTCTCTTTCATCCATTGCCACTCGCGCATGGCAATGGTGAAGGCATGGCTGAGTGCGGCCAGATACCGCCTGACCGTGGCCGGAGCATGATCCTGAGCCAGGAGATCACGATGATCAGTAATGATGGCAGGCGTGACGTCACTCAGGCGCAGGTATCCGATGCGGTCGCTCCACCAGCCGAGATGCTTCCGCTGGTTCACGATCGTCTTGGGCCGTTTCTGCGGCAAGACGGTGGCACGGTAGCGGTCCACCACCTCAGCGACAGTGTGTCGCCTCGCCGCGCTTCCAGGGCCTGCTCGTGCTTCAGAAATGGCAGCTTCTTGCCGTGCAGCCCAGCGCCTGGCATCCGTCAACCGTTCAAAGGTTGCCGAGAGAGAGGGTTGTCCCTTCCGGCGAATCTGTGCACCCCAGACCGTTTTTCCCTTGGCTTCGCGTTTGGTGAATGTTGCCATGTGTCGCCTCTGATTGCCCCGCAGTGCTAAAATAATGCTAAAATTTTAGCAAACGGAGCTTCGAGATGACACAGGAAATTTTAAATTACCAAAATTTAACCACTTGAAAGTACCCCCTGGGTGACTCGAACACCCGACCCTCGGATTAGAAGTCCGATGCTCTATCCGGCTGAGCTAAGGGGGCAATGGCTTACTTTCGTGCGCCATGCTTGTTCCAAGGACAAACGAGGGACAAATGGCAACGATTAAGCGCAGAAAATCACGTGGAAAAACAGTATACTACGCCAAAGTTAGAATCAAGGGGCAAAGATTTTTGAGCACTATATACTCACAGAGGACGCCATCCTGGTCGAGCGTCTGCGTGCGGCTGGCGGTGTCTTACTCGGCAAGACGAACACGCCGGAATTTGGCTGCAAAGGTTTTACTGACAATAAGATCTTCGGTACGACCTACAACCCCTGGGATCTTGCACGGACGCCGGGGGGGCTCCAGTGGCGGCGCTGGAGCCGCGGTGGCCGCAGGGACGGGACCTCTGGCGGAGGGCAGCGACCTGGCCGGCTCCATCCGCATGCCAACCAGCTGGTGTGGTGTCGTCGGGTTCAAGCCTTCACAGGGCAGAATTCCACGCTATCCGAATGGCAATGCCTGGAATACCATGAGTTTTCATGGCCCTTTGACACGCACAGTAGCCGACGCCGCCCTCATGCTGCAGGTTATGGCCGGCCCTAATGACCGCGATCCCCTGTCACTCCCCGATACCCACGAAGATTTTTGCACAGCTGTCAAGGGAGAGGTCAGCGTCAAAGGCCTGCGGGTCGCTTGGACGCCTAACCTAGGAGATATGGTTCCGGTGGAGCCGGTAGTTCAGGAGATCTGTAGCGAAGCCGTGCGCATCTTCGCCGACCTGGGCTGCCACATCGACACAGCAAGCCCGGATTGCAGCGTGGCCCACGAGCTGTTTGCCGTGCTCAATGCCAACCTGCGTATGGCTGCGGTGGGTGACTATGCCGCGGAATGGGCCGAGCAGATGGACCCGTTGTTGGTCTGGCGTATTGAGCAAGGTCGGACGCTCTCGCTGCGTGACGTCGGCAAAGTGGAGACGGCGCGTACGACGTTCTACCACCGTGTCCGCACCTTTTTTGAGACCTACGATCTCCTGTTGCTGCCGACCACGGTGGCGCCGCCGTATCCAGCCCATGGCGGCTATCCCACGACCGTGGCTTGGTGCACGATTAGCACACCCTATGAAATCTTACTCCTGACGTATGCCTTTAACGTCACCGGCCAACCGGTGATTTCGGTGCCGGCTGGATGGACCGCGGATGGCTTGCCCATCGGGCTCCAAATCGTCGGACGCCAGCATGCCGATACGCTGGTGCTACAAGCCGCCGCGGCGTTTGAGAAGGCAGCGCCGTGGGCACACAGACGTCCACCAGTGGACTAAGGACTGCGTTCGGGGGCTCGTGCCGAGGCTTAACGTCATAGGCATTACTCCGCACTGCGTTGGATCTCGAGGATCCCGTGCAGCCGGATATACCTCGCTGGTGTCGTGCACCGCCCGGCGCCATCCCCAAGATCACCATCGATAATGACGTAGGCATCAGATCCCTGGAAGACCAAGCCTTCGGAGGAAGGTGGCAACACACGAACAAACTCCGGTTGCAGCGTGATACCCGGCTGCAGTTGTGGAAGGGGGAACCGCCACAACTGAAAATCTTCATCGCGATCTTCCATGGGTCCGGCAATACCCCAAAACCAACCACTGGCGGTCGTGAGTTCACGGATGCCGCGCCCACCCAGATCTCGGGGCCGTCGGGACGTGGAATCCCCACCACCCCTGCTATATTAAACGCACCGACCGCGTTGCAGGCGGCCTTGCCTTGAGCCTCGGCTGCCGTACGCTCTGATTCCTTGGCGCTCTCTAGCCGGGTGACAATGGCGTCTGCGGCGTGCAGGCGAAGGCGGATAGCCTCCATTCAGGCTACCCGTCGCGCCTGACTCCTAGCGCCAGGTTCTCGAAGAAGCAGATCGGCAAACGCATCTTGCACAGGCGGCTGCGATGCTCATAGGGCATCTCGACCTCTCAGACGATCTTGCCACCAGGATCACAGCGGTGTTCTATAGTGATGCCCGCGAGGCATTCATCAAGGCGATTGCCGATTCATGATTTCGGTCAATGAATCAGTTGCAGCGCTTCCTGTCCCCTCTCCCCGGGAAGAGGGAGTAAAACAGGCACACGTGATCGGTGCTCTAGCGCATCCCTACAGGCTCCGGTGCCTTACGGAACACGGGTGTAGGCTGGGCCTGTGTCCGCAAGTACTCTGTTACCTCCTGGAGGGACATGACGAGGCCATACTTGGCGTGCATGTCCAGGAGGCTCACCTTGTGGCTGATCTGGAAGCGGTCGAAGCAGCACTCTTCGACGACACCCACATAGAGACTGTGGCAGGCAGCATCCACCACCGTAGCCCGCACGCAGCCGCTGGTCGTGGTACCCGTCACCAGCACGGTGTCGATGTCCATCTCGTTCAGGTCTCGGATGAGGGAAGTCCCGAAGAAGCCACTGGCCCCGCGCTTGGGAAGGATGAGATCCTCGGGCTGTGGCCCAATGTCCTCGACGATAGTGTTGCCAATGTGCTGGTGTTCGAGTTCTGCAGGGGTCAGCACGCCCTGGCTCGCCTTGTCCCGGGCTCGGCTGGCCCATGAGGTCCCGCGGCGCGAGCGGGTGGTGCCCGTCGTATAGATGATGGGCACGCTCACCTCGCGCCCGACAGCTAAAAGCTTCTGGATGTTGGCCACCCCCTCCCAGCCGCGCTCGCCGCAGGAAGTCCGATAGTCCTGTACGGATTCCACAATGTGCTCAGGCTTACGGCCTACAAAAGCATAGTTGACGTCTATCACCAGAATGGCCGGCCGGGTGCCCAGGGTCTTGGGCTGCCGGAAGACCTCGTATACCTTCCGCTCATCCTCGGTCAACAGGTCGTCCCACACGGGCATGGCTCTCCTCCTTACCGTCATAAGCTACTGATCTTATACCCTGTCCTTCGCAAGGCTATTATACCGCTCAAGATGTCGCACAGCCACCATGAGGTTGTTGGGGTATTGAATGCGTAGCAGGCCTTCATGTTTTCTCCTCGCCTGCGAGGTGTTCACCCCGGCTAGGCCTCGGGCTACAGGTGGACACCGCCGACAACATGCTTTACAATTCCTATCTGCTCCTATCTGCTGCGTGTGAAAGGCATAGAGCCAATGAACAATAGCGTACACAGGTATGCCTGCACCATGACTCCTCTCTCGTCACACCGAGGCTGAAGAAGATCTGCCTGTCGCAGCATCACCTGTACCATCTGCATGGTGCCCTTCGGGCAAGGAGCAATCCCCAATGCCAT
>JBMDXC010000230.1:0-2243 GCA_048594805.1 Candidatus Entotheonellaceae bacterium
GGATAGAAGCGACCGCAAGGGTCGCCTCTATCCTTATTAGTTAGGCCGGGCTCCTGCGTAAGGGTTGCTCCTTCCTCCCAGGCCGATCCTTCCACACACCCTTGCCAGGAGCTGACAATGCTGGAGCGCATGCCTTCACCCACTCTTGCTGTTCAGCTGTCTCAGGCACCGCACAGCCACGTGCTGTACTAATACGCTGGAAAGCCGTTTCCGGCTCTTCGCCTACTGCGACGAGTACGCATGCAGCCAGTAACGCTGACCTGCCAATCCCTTGCCGACAGTGCACTGCAATGCGCTCCCCCTCTGCCAGGGCCTGCTCCAGTTGGTGCACTAGGGCCAGGGCAGCGTTCCGTGATGCCGGGACGCTGCGGTCGGGGATGGGAAAAGAGACAAACTGGATGCCATGCGCCTGACACCACGCTTCTTCTTTGCCAAGGTCGAGGTCGGCGACTTCGTCAGGTGTCAGTAATGAGACGACCCTATCGAGTCCAGCGTGTTGCCACGCCTGGGCCTCGTCCTCAAGCCAATCGCCCCCTCGGGGGCGGGGCACGATGGCGAAGCGCCCTGTCCATGGGCCCTCTATCCAGTACAATTGCGCTCTCATCATCTCTTCCCTTATGCGAGAGGGATATTCTGGGGGAGGATTTCTCGGGGTAGCGCATGAATATCGATACCTCGATCATACAATATTTTGAGGCGGTGATGGCCATCGATCACCGTCCCGTCCGGTCTGACTTTCAGTGCACCGGGCTGGCCTGGTTGCAGCGAATCGATGAGTGCTTGGGTTGACAGTTTGCTGTACTGCGTAATTTTTGCGTAACTCAAAGAGCCCTCAGGGTGTAACGATTTCAGAGAAGGTTGATTCATCGACCATTCTCAGACCGGTTGTAAGAGTTGCGATATCAGTTTTACGGGTTCTGTGGCCTAACGCCACGCGTCAGGCGCCGCCGATAGCCGCAGCGACGCAGGAGCGGAGGCTATTGGCGGTCGCCTGCACGCGCTTGTTCGGCAAGGTCCCCGCGTCATGTGTGCCTGACTTCGGTGTGCTCCGCGTGCCTATTGAATCACCTCCTCTGCCAGGAGGAGCAGCGATGGGGGGATGGTAATCCCGAGCGCCTTAGCAGTCTTCAGGTTGATGACCAGCTCGAACTTCGTGGGCTGCTCCACGGGCAGGTCAGAGGGCTTGGCTCCCTTCAGGATGCGATCCACATAGTAGGCGGCGCGTTGGAACAAACCAGAGAGGCTTGTCCCATAGGTCATGAGGCCACCCGCCTCCGCGAATTCCTTAAGTTGGGAAATCATCGGCAGCCGGTGCGTGACCGCGAAGTCTGCAATCTGTCTTCGGTACATAATGGTGAGGGGCTCCGCCAGCGTAATCAGCGCGTCGGGGCGCTCCGTGGTCAGCACCGCAAACGCCGGGGCAAAGTCGTCAGGCCCTCGGACCTCTATAGATTGTAGGGTCACCCCCAACGCTTGCGCGGCGACCTGCGTCTCCTGCCATTCGAGGACCTTGCCAGCATGGGTCGCATTCCAGAGGACTGCCACGCGAGCCGCGTGGGGCACCACGTCTTTGAGCAGCTGCAACCGTTTCCCCGCGACCTCCGGGACGAGGCCGCTCACCCCCGTAATGTTCCCACCTGGCCGCGCGAGGCTGGCAACGAACCCGCTGCCCACGGGATCGCTACTGACTGCCATGACAATGGGAATCGTGCTGGTCGCCTGCTGGGCAGCGCGGATCGCCGGATCCGAGGCCACGGGCACAATGACGTCTACGGGAAGACGCACCAACTCGGCCGCGAGGTCGGGGAGGCGTTCGAAGCGCCCCTCCGCCCACCGATACTCAATGACGAGGTTCTGGCCCTCCACCCAGCCGTGCTCGCGCAGCCCGTGCCGGAAAGCCTCGAGGACAGCCGGATTCACCGCAGGAGAGGTGCCTCCGAGCCAGCCGATCCGCGGGATGTTCGCCAGCGGCTGCGCATCGGCTGCGAGTGGCGCCATGAGCAAGCTCAGGGTGAGTGTCACGATGACCCCGATGGCGCTGTACCACATGGTCGTTTCCTCACGTCAGCCTCATACCGACTTTCTTCTTTCTATGGAAGCCGAACGCCAGCCTTCAGCTGCTGCCGGAAGCCGCAGCGTAGCGGAGGCTGGAGGCAGTCAGCTGCAAGGCATTGTTCGGCTAGGACGTGCCCCCGTGCCCTGCCTGGTTCCCGTCTTGCCACGCCCACGCACCTGCCCACCCA
>JBMDXC010000231.1:0-3427 GCA_048594805.1 Candidatus Entotheonellaceae bacterium
AACGTCCGCTTCGTAAGGGCCTGTTTCAGCGCGCCGGCGTACTCCCGTTGCACCTTGAGAGCGACCATCACTGCCCCTGCCAGGGCAACAAGTGTGACCATGGGCAACTGCCCCAGATGGCCAGAGTCCATTGTCCCAAAGAGCACCAGGATAACGCCACTCAGGGCCACTGCGAGTGGACCCATGATGCCTTGCATAGCAATGTGGACTGTAAAACGCTGCTGCGCTGGTAAGGGTTGATAGAGGATGAGAAACACCGGATCATCGATGGATTTCCAGAGGACTTCATCGCAGAGCTTGGTGAGAGCCGTAAGCCAGAAAAACAGATGGCTCATGCCAGCCGTGGTCCCGGTCACAGCCAGCAGGACACTGCACCCCATGAGCACGATGGGATGGACAAGCAAGCCGACCCGCAGGCCATACCGGGTGATCAATCGACTTGAAATCAACGTTCTGGTGAGGAAGTTGACCGTCTCAACCATGCCCAAAAAAGGGCCAAGAAAATTGGCGAATTGCGCCTCTGTCTGATAATGGGCTTTGGTTTGTGCAAGGAAGGTGAAGTCGACAAAGTAGTACACGAGGATGAGCAGCATTTGGATGAGAAAGATCATGACAACATAGCGTTGCTTCAATAGTTGTGTGAGTGAGTGCGGCGTGGATTGGGCTGTGGGCTCATCCTTTGCCACCGTCGTCAGCGGTGCCGTACACTTACGTAGTGTGACGATGAGAAGTCCCAAGCAGACAGTGAGACTGAGGGCCGAGCCCAGCAGCAGGTTATGCGTCCCAAGGAGCGGGATCACCAGAGGGGTAGCAAAGCCGCCGAGAATGCTTGCCGCCAAATCCCCAGAACCGATGAGGCTGAACAGCCGCTTGCCTTGCCGCACATTGAACAGTCGTTCTGCCAGGCCCCAAAAGCCGAGATTGGTTAAGACTGCCAGGACACGCAGCCAAAACAGTAGACCAAAAGCGAGCCACGTGGCATCGGTCAGCCAGAGGCCGAGGCGCCAGCCCGCCACAGAGAGCACCAACAACACCAATGTCGCGGGGAGGAGCAGTGACACTGGCAGCCGTGCCTGGAGCTTCGCATAGAGAAACCCGCATAGGGCGACAAAGCCCGCTGAACCTATATAGACATAGGGCAGCATAGTCGGAGCGAAGGCCGCCAGAAATACGGCGCTCGCGGCCGTATAGAATAAGACCTCCGCCAGACCCATGAAAAAAGATTGGCTCAAGAGAAGGGCGACCAGCGGGCCTTCGCCAGGCGCGATATTGAAGGCTGACAAGAGTGTACGGAAGTGCACGGCAGTCTTGCCTCATCTGGGCTGTGCTGCGCCTCAGATTTTGCGTACCAACCAGTGATCGAAGCGCATGTTGCCCGGCACCAATGCGATGGACAGAAGCGAAATAGGCGTGGTCTTGCACCCAGGTCAACGACTATGGTTGTGCCTCATTGGCCCAATCTGCTGGACAAACTTCTGGCGTCTGGAGGCATGGACAAACCTGCCCGCTGACTTTAGCGGGCAGGCATCGGTGGGCCTGGCGGGGTATCCGTAACAGTATAGATTTGGCCGTTACGGAGGTACAGGCGCTGCATCTCTTCGAGGTTGAAGGGACGGGAACCCAGCCGGCCAAAGACACTCACTTGATGACCGCTTTCATCCACTGCACGATCACGGTCGAGACCTTTCGAGACTGCCAGGGCTGGTCCGTGGGTGTGATACGTGGCAATCAATTGCGGTGCCGGGCGAGGGCTAAAGCCCTCATACCATGGGGTACGTTCAGGCGAGGTGAGTTGCAGCACCCGCAGGCCATTGCGGCCATCGGCCATGTAGAGAAAGAGACTGGCGTTCGTGAAGCCCACTTTCACACCACGGGCATCGTTGATCTGCCCATCCGCGTCGTAGACCTGATCGAGCACAGGCGTCTCGGGACGCTCAACGTCCACGATCACTACCCCTTGCTTGCCAGCGGCGATGTACGCGTAGGTGCGGGCCACGCAAATATCATGGGCTTCAGCAATTGGTACCCGCGCTGACGGGATAGCCCGAGGGCGACTCGGGAAGGTGACGTCCACGACTTTCATGCCCTCGTCGTCGACGATAAAGGCATACCGGAAAATCACGGTCACCGCACGTGGATTGCGCAGGGACGGTTCGCCTACTTCGGCGACGATTTGTGGCTGGAGAGGATTATTGAGGTCCACCACCACCAGGCCACGGGAACAGAGTACGTAGGCATACGTACCAGCAATGGCCAGATTGATCGCCCCAGTGAGCTGCCCATTCGGATTAAAGGTCACAGCACGCCGGAAGAAGTTGTTCTTGGGATCACGATCCGCCAGCGTATCGACATTGACCCCGATGAGCCCTTCAGCCTTATCCGTGAAGAAGGCATAGCGGTATATCTCGTGCATCCGCTGTTCCTGATTCTCCTTAAATTGCTGGGGGAGCTGATCCTCAGGAGGTAAGGGCTTGCGCACGTCAACATCCATGCCAGCATCGCGATAACGGCGTGTGGGATCTACTGGCATCGTCGTCGGCAAAGCCACGGCGGTGGCAAATGTCGACGGCACAACGGTATATTGCCCTAAGGGAGAGACTGGCGCGGTCACAAAACGCTCCGAAAACCCCTTGTTATCTATCGAGGCCACATCATAGACACGCAGGCCCCCAGGACCATTGGCGGTAAAGAGATACTCCCCACGGAGCTGGACCTGCAACACGTTTTCCGCATGGTGCTTGTGCGCGACCTGGAGCTGTTCACGGTTGGCTTTGTGGGCCTGATACCTGTCTGGATAGGCGAGCTTGTGCAGGTAACTGCCGATCACTGCCTGCGGTTCATCCTCTTCCGTCACCGCTACCGCTTGCAGTCCAGACGTGCCCTCAGCCACCCACGCAAACCGTCCGATAAAGGTCACAAAGTTGGTGCCCTGTCCTAAAACCGACTGCAGCCAGGCATTATTATCATTCTGGGCTGAGATGTGGCAGTCAGTGCACTGTTTGGTTTCAGTTTTGCGCACCGTATGCGGGAAGTGCGGATTGAATGCCTGGCTACTATACCCCGATGACGATAGAGGCGGTTGCTGAATATAAATGCGTTCGCGGTTGGTATTCCTGGAACTCAGTGTCAAAGCACTCGATGAGCGCAGCGGGGCGATCTTGTGGTCTTTGGAGCTACCGTGGAGCCCCAGGATAAACTGGTCGACCCGAATCCCCTGGGGATTATATGAGGTCCAGTTCCGCGTGAGGTTGCCCTCGAAATGATTCACCGTCTTTTTCCAGTTCGCCTGTACTGGCAGGTGGCATCCGGCGCAGGAGGTCGTCCAGGAGAGGTGGCAGGTGAAGCATTCCATGCGCTCCTCGGAATGCGCCAGGGCGCCGGACTGGGCTGGCACACCGCCCCAGGTTTTGCCGTCCTTCTGCATGGT
>JBMDXC010000232.1:0-10647 GCA_048594805.1 Candidatus Entotheonellaceae bacterium
TTGACTTCCCCGGTGGCAACGACAATATTCGCCACGAAGTGCTGCGTCGGCTGAACGATAGCCATGAGTATCGGCAGCTCTTCAGCCAGGCGTTCCCGCAGGTGGCCGCTGGAGCCCCTATTAACTTCGAGCATTTTGGCAAAGCGATTACTGAGTTTGAATTTACCCTCGTCTTCGCCAATGCACCGATTGACCGCTTCGCCCGCGGCCAGCGCCACGCGCTCACCGAGAGCCAGAAAAGGGGCGCACTGCTCTTCTTCGGGAAGGCAGGATGTGTGCAGTGTCACAGCGTGGCCGGAGAGTCCAATGAGATGTTCAGCGACTTCCGCCACCATGTGATCGGTGTCCCCCAGATCGTGCCGGCATTTGGGAATGTGGTGTTCGATGGGCCGGGAGCTAACGAGGACTTTGGGCTTGAGCAGGTCACGGAGAACCCCGACGACCGGTATCAGTTCCGGACTGCCCCGCTGCGCAATACGGCGGTGATGCCGGCGTTCATGCACAACGGCGCCTTCGTCCACCTCGAGGACGCCATCCGCCACCATCTGGACCCCTCGACCTCAGCGCGCCATTACACGCCGCGTGATCTGCCGCCAGACTTGCAGGGGCCACTCGGCCCGATCGAGCCAGTTCTGGCACGTCTCGACCCGCTGCTCCAGACGCCGCTCCAGCTCACCGACGCGGAGTTCTCCCAGCTCGTGAACTTCGTGCGCCACGGTCTGCTCGACCCCCGCATCCTGCCCGGACACCTGAAGACGCTCGTACCCAAGCGCGTACCGAGCGGCAGCCCGACGCTCGACTTTGAATTCGAGTAGGTGTCCCAAGAGATACCACTCGCCAGTGCGGCTGCTGTGGCATGCCCCCAAGGCGACGCCCTGGGGGGCAAGGGCGCCAGGCAGACGCCTTGTACCATGCCCATGACCGCTGACAGCAGCTCGTGCAGCCGTATCCAGAATGGAGCGTGGCACACTTACCATAAAATTTATACTCGCAGGATTCGCAAAGCCACCACTCGGGCACTGCATATCTCCCTCCTATCTACCAGTGCCCTGGCCAGTGTGCCTGGGATGGACGCTAGATTTGTCACAGTGGCAGTGACATGATGCTGTTGTGCCAATCTTCAGCTTCGGTCGTCTCCCAAATCAAGAGCAGATCCTCCACCACGGCCATGACAGTCAGGCGCTGCGGCACCAGCAAGACACCAGCACTGGTCTGTTCCAGGATGAAGGTAGCAAAGTGTTGGGGCATGTCGCGGAAGTCATGCGTCACCCGCAACCGGCTTGCACGCGCTGCACGCGCGAGAACTTCTGGGTCACGTACGCCCATAAGACCCGCAACGTGCGCCGTCTGAAAATCAAGCATAGGTTCATGGCGCCGAGCCGCGTCAACAATAATGTTGTTGAAATTCCAATCCGCTTGGAAACACACTCGGCTCACCGAGTGGCCCTTCTCGCACGCTTGGCGGCTGCCAGTTTTCGATGCAACGTCGGATTACGCTTTTGCAGGGACTCACGGAGCGACTCTTGCACGGCTTCCCCCTGGCGCACGGACTGATCAACCTCCTCCTGGTGCGCTAGATAAAACGCAATCGCCCCATAGATCTGTTCATGGTCAAGCCAGAACGCCTGCGCAATCGTCTCGGGACTGTGCCCTTCCCAGTAGGCGTACACAATGGAGTCGAGTGTCACACGGGTGCCTGCGATACGGTAGACTCCATTGTGGAATTCGATATAGTTTCTGTCCATACTGTGCTCCATGTCGCTTGCAGCCGCGTCGTCGTGCCTGCGTGGATGGTCTGAGACACCAGCTCGTGCTCTGTTCGTGTACGACTTCAGCTAGCCTCCTTCCCCTTCATCCCTTGCCCTCCTAGACCTGCCCCGAAGCGTCAGGCCCTTGCAGAGATCGGTCGTCTCTCGTAGTACTCTATAGCTATCGGTGGCCAGCCTTGGAAAACGGCCATAGACGCTGTGATACGCCTGCACAGTCGGCAGGGTGGCTGGCGATGGGCGGCTTCGCAGTGGGCAGTGTCATGAAGCGCGCTGGGTGACCCGAGGGACAGGCGGCAACGATTGCGTTCCTAGCCTCCGACGCTGCTCTTTCATTACCGGCCAGGTGATCAACTGTAGCGGCGGCCAGCCCTAGCACTGTGTACCGCCATTGCCCCGCCAGTTTGGCGGCGTGCATTGTCCTCGTTTTACTTGCGTTGTGGCACAAGCCATGGCCGGCTCCTGTAGCTTGCACCTACGAACCGCCACGCAGACGTGGGTCCAGCAGATCCCGCAGGGCATCACCGAACATATTAAAGCCAAACACTGCGGCGCTGAGAGCGACACCGGGCCAGATGGCCAGCCAGGGAGCCTGATACATATAGCTCAACCCTTGCAGGCTCAGCATCCCGCCCCAGGTCGGATGCGGCGGTGGCACACCAAAGCCGAGGAAGCTTAAGGCGGCTTCAACCAGGATGAGGTTGCCCAGCCCGATCGTCGCCACCACGATGATAATCGCCGCGACATTCGGCAGCATATGCGACAGCATGATGCGCAGATTGCTGCCGCCAAAGGCCTGCGCCGCCTCGATATAGGCGTTCTCCTTCACCGACAGTGCCGCGCCGCGGATGATGCGGGAATTTTGAATGCCGAAACTCAGCCCCAGCACCGCCAGGACATTGAACAGTCCAGGGCCCAGCAGGGAGATGATGGTGAGCAAGAGGAGCAAGTTGGGGATGGACTCCCAGGCATCGACAACGCGTTGCACACTGAGATCATAGCGGCCCCCAAAAAACGCCGAGGTCACCCCGATGAGGGTGCCCAGCGCTATCCCCAGGGCGGTCGCCCCCAGAGAGACCGTGAGCGACACCCGTGTACCGTAGATGATGCGACTCAGAAGATCCCGGCCCAGCTGGTCTGTCCCCAGCCAGTGCTCGGCACTCGAGGTACGGAAACGATGCAGCAGATTCGTCTGTGCATAGCCATAGGGGGCGAGGACGTCAGCGAAAATCGCGATGCTGAGCAGCGTGACGACGATCAAAGCCCCCAGGAGGCCGAGCGGTTTCTCCCTAATCAGACGCACCCCAATCTCCAGCAATGGGGAGCGGGGGCGGGTTCTAGTGGTTGGCAGTGTGACCCTGCCCTCTACGGCCTTCGCTCTCGATATCATCTCAGCCTTCCTTGTATGTGTTTCTTCTACCTCTATCCCCTCAGCTAGCGATAGCGAATGCGGGGATCGAGGTATGCGTAACTGAAGTCCACAATGAGATTCAGCAGGAGCGCGAATGTGGCGACAATCAGATTGATGCTCTGGACCACCGGGAAATCTCGGCGAATCAACGCCTCAAAGAAAAAACTCCCCATGCCCGGTAGCCGGAAGATAGACTCGATAATCACCGTCCCACCAAGATAGAAATGGATCTGCAGGCCAATGATGCTCACCACCGGGATCAAGGCATTTTTGATGGCGTGCCGCAAGATCACACTGCGCTCCGGCAAGCCCTTCGCCCAGGCGGTACGAATGTAGTCCTGGCGTTGCACCTCGAGCATTGCCGAGCGTGTGATCCGCATGATCGGTCCGGCCCGCGACATCCCGAACACGAGCGCCGGGAAAATCATGATCTTGAGGTTCTCCAGGGCATCGGTGCTCAGCGGCACATAGGTCCACAGCGGTGTCCAGCGCCAGTAGATGGCGGGGAGCACCACCACCAGGATGGCCAGCCAGAAGTACGGCACGGCCAGCGCCAGGATGGCCACGACTCTGCCGACATAATCGATCCAGGTCTCCTGTCGGATGGCTGAAAACACTCCCACCCCGATGCCGAAGGTCACCGAGATGATGATTGTCAGGAACGTCAGTTCGAGGGTCACCGGGAAGCGCCTGGCGAACTCCATCAAGATGGGCTCCTTGGTCCACAGTGAACGCCCCAGATCACCCTGCAGCACACCGCTTATCCAGGTGAGATATTGCTCGTGGAGTGGCTTATCGAGCCCCAGCTCGTGCCGCAACGCCTCGACCGTGTCGGCATAGGCATAGCCCTCGAGCATCTGGATGACGACATCCCCCGAGCGCATATGCATCAGCATGAAGACCAGGATCGAGACCAGAAACAATGTCGGTATTATCAACAGGGTACGCTTGAGAAGATACTCTCGCATGGTGGTCTCCAGCCTTATTTAGCCAACCATGCCCCGATCAACCTGTGACCCAGGGTGAACGCGACCTTGGGCGCAGTCCCCTTGAAGTACGGTTGATGGACATAGTAGTTCAGCCCGATGGGAACGTACACATAGTACGCCTTGTCCGCCAGGTAGCGCTGGATATCCAGGATGAGGCGCTTGCGCTTCTCGGGGTCCAGCTCCTGCCGCTGGGCGATCAGCATTGGATTCAGCTCGGGGTCGTTGACATGGCTGCGGTTGTTTGGCTGGCCGGGATAGAAGGCGCCATACAGCCAGTCATCCACGTCCAGGAAAGGCGTGATCGGTCCCATGGCCAGTTTCTCGAACTTCCCGAGATACGTCGTCGAGATGTAGTCACCATACTCCTGGGGCTTGAGCTCGATCTTGATACCAATCTTGCCCAGTTCATCCACAGCCAACTCATAACTAGAGGGCCAGGGGGCGAGATAGCCCGGATAATGGGACATCGGCGTCGTGAAGCCCTTCGGAAAGCCGGCCTCGGTCAGCAGGCGCCTGGCCTCCTCACGGTCAAAGCCGAGGAGGTATTTCGCTTGGGCCGGCTCCAGCATCTTTGCGTCCAGGCGCCATTCTTCCAGCGCGCACGGCACGGGGCCGTTATCGATGCAGCCGGCGTTGAAGTGCAGCGCCTCTAACCAGGCTGGCCGATTGATCCCCAGGGAGAGCGCTCGTCGCACCCGCACATCATTGAAGGGCGGCTGGTCCGTGCGCATATACAACAACCCCTGGCCGAGCGGACGAAATTTGACCACAGTCAACTCGGGATTGGTCTGCTGCAACGGCATGGCCTCCTCGCCCTGCAGGAAGCCATGCACGTGCAGGAATTCGACTTTCCCCGTGCGCAGCAGCGACAGACGCGCGGAAGCATCGGGGGTGACCTGCCATTCGACGCCGTCGAGGTAGGGCAGCCCCTTGACGTAGAAGTCGGGGTTGCGCTTGAACACCAGCTTGATGCCGCGCTCGTAGCTCTCCAGCGTGAAGGGGCCGGTGCCAATGGCCGCCTCCGCTTTGTTAAAATCGCCGTATTTATCCTCCACTTCCTTCGGGAGAATGACACAGTAGGAGGGCGTGGCAAGGTTGATGAGCATGGGTGCGAAGGGGTGTTTGGTGATAATTTTCACTGTGTAATCATCTACGACTTCGATGCGTTCCACATCGTCAAAGCGCGAGCGGAAGCCGGACTTGGCGGCGAAGCGTTCGAGCGAGTATTTTACATCCTGTGCCCTTACCTCGCGTCCATTGACTGGTGGCTTGTTGTGGAACTTCACGCCCTTGCGCAAATAGAATACCAGGGTCTTATCGTCCGTGTACTCCCAGCGCTCTGCCAGATCAGGGCGGATGGTCAGATCGGCGTCACTTTTCTGCTCAGACACATAGGTGAGCCGCACCAGACCATTGTAGATGAGGCTCCCGGCATTCTGCGTCAGGAAGGAGATGTTGAGGTGCGGATCGAGATTCGGGGGCTCGCGTTCCGCCATACGCACAACGCCGCCAGACTTGGGCCTGTCCGCCGTAGCCGCTCCTTGCGCCATGGCCAGCGAGCCACCAGTGGCGACGGGGAATACCAGCAGGCCGGCCAGCACAGCCGTGAGGCATACAATACCGAGAGACTGCAGAAAATCGCGTGTCCGCCTCATGGCTCACCTCACTTATCCAGCCAGGCCGCGATCAACTTGTGCACCATAGTTTGGCCAATTTTGGGCGTGAAGCCCTTCAGGCGCGGCTGCAGGACCTGGTAGACGAGCCCGTTCGGGACGTACACATAGTACGCCTTGTCTGCCAGGTAGCGCTGGATGTCATACACCAGGCGCTTGCGCTTTTCGGGGTCCATCTCCTGCCGCTGGGCGATGAGCATCTTATTCAGCTCGGGATCATTGACATGGCTACGATTATTTGGTTGGTCGGGGTAGAAAACGCCGTACAGATAATCATCCGGCTCCAGGAAGGGGGTGATGGGCCCCATGGCGAGTTTGTCGAATTTCCCCAGGTACGTGTTGGAGATATAGTCGCCGTACTCCTGGGGCCGCAGCTCGACCTTGATGCCGACTTTGCTCAGTTCATCCACGGCCAGTTCATAGCGCGACGGCCAGGGGGTCTGATAGCCCGGATGATGATACAGCGGGGTGGTGAAGCCGTTGGGATAGCCGGCCTCGGCTAGCAGGCGTTTGGCCTCTTCACGGTCAAACCCAAGCAGGTACTTCGCCTGGGCCGGGTCCAGTTCCTTGGGATCCAGCCTCCACTCCGTCAGCGCGCACGGTATGGGGCCGGTGACGAGACATCCCTCGCCAAAGTCCAAGGCCTCCAGCCAGGCCGGTCGATTGATCGCCAGGGAGAGGGCGCGCCGCACGCGGATGTCGTTGAAGGGGGGCTGATCCGTACGCATGTAGAACTTCCCCCAGTTCAGGGCCTGATACTTGAAGAACTTCAACTCGGGGTTGGTGCGCTCCAGTGGGCGCGCTTCCTCCCCTGCCATGAGTCCCGTGGTATGCACAAAATCTACCTTGCCCGTCCGCAGCAGCGACAAGCGTGCGGCGATCTCGGGAGTGATCTGCCATTCGATGCCATCGACGTAGGGCAAGCCCTTGATGTAGTAATCGGGATTGCGCTTGAAGAGTAGCTTCACCCCCCGATCATAACGTTCTAGGATGAAGGGACCTGTACCGATAGCGGCCTCCACCTTATTGAAGTCGCCATATTTGTCCTCTGCTTCCTTGGGGAGGATGACATTGTGCGAGGGCGTAGCGAGTTGCAGCAACAGCGGGGCAAAGGGGTGTTTGGTGACGATCTTCACGGTGTAATCGTCCACCACGTCGATGTGATCGACATCGGCGAAGCGCGCCCGGAAGCCGGACTTGGCGGCGAAGCGCTCCAGGGAATATTTGACGTCCTGGGCTTTCACCTCGCGGCCGTTCACCGGCGGCTTGTTGTGGAATTTCACCCCCTTACGCAGGTAAAACACCACCGTCTTGTCGTCCGTATACTCCCAGCGCTCTGCCAGGTCGGGCATGATGGTGAGATCGTAGGGGTCTTTCTGCTCAAACCCATAGGGCAGTCGCACCAGGCCGTTGTAGATCAGGGTGCCGATATTGTGCGGGAGGAAGGAGATGTTCAAATGCGGGTCAAGATTGGGGGGCTCGCGCTCGGCCATACGGATGATGCCCCCATACTGGGGCTTTTCCCCCGTGGCCGGCGCTTGCGCGAAGGCCGGCGAGCCGCCAGTAGCCGCAAGATACACCAGCAAGCTGATCATGGTGGCAGTGAAGACGACGATTCCAGGCATGCCGAGCGGACGGCGTGTGCGTACCATGCGTCACCCCTCTTGAGTGATGTTGCCCACGCGCACCTTATCCCCAGCTTGTCGCAATCAGCCTTATCCCAGTCTCACTTCCAGCAGTCGGTGCACTTTGGCGATGAGGATATGCATTTCACCTGGACTTTGCAAGCCCAGGGTGACCTGGCTTGCATGCCATCTCCAGGTAGTTTACGCTGATGCGACTCCGGGTCTGGAGCAGTATCGACTGCAGAGGGCTGGCCTGGACGCGGTTCCCAAGTACCGTGATCTATATACCACCAGCGAGGAGTACTGAACATGCCATACGACGTGTTGTTGAGCGGTGGCCGGGTGATCGATCCGGCGCAAGGTATAGATGGCACTGTAGATGTGGCCATACAGGACGGACGCATTGTGGCGGTGCAAGCAGCAATCCCACGAGACAGCGCGAAGGAAGTCCTGGACGTGTCCGGCAAACTCGTCTTGCCTGGCCTTATCGACACCCACGCCCACGTGTATCAGTACGTCACTGGCCGCTTCGGTCTCAATGCTGACATGGTAGGGGTGCAGTCGGGGGTCACGGCCCTGATCGATCAGGGCGGGCCGAGTTGCATGACGCTACCGGGTTTTCGACAGTTCATTGTCGAGCCGGCGCGCAGTCGCGTCTATACCTTCCTATCAGCCTATCTCGTCGGTGGCCTCGAAGGGCATGCCTATCCGTCGCTCTACAGGCCTGATTGCCTGGATGTCGAGGCCACGGTACGCGCCGCCAGGGAAAATGCCGATCTCGTCAAAGGCATTAAGGCACACGCCGAACTGGGCGGTTTTGCGCGCTGGGGTATCGAGGTCATGCGACTCGCGGCGCGCATTGGCCAGGAAGCCGATCTGCCCGTCTATATCCATTTTGGCCAGTTGTGGCCAGTGCCTGAGATAGGGGCCAATAACGTCGATGCCGATGACATCCTGCCCCAGGTGGTCGAGATCCTCAAGCCGGGCGACGTCCTGGCCCACCCCTTCACGCGCCATCCCGGTGGCTTTGTGGATAAGAACGGCCGTGTGCACCCGATTATCAGCGAAGCGCTGGCGCGTGGCCTGTGGGTCGACGTTGGCCACGGCTCGCACTTTAGCTTCAAGATGGCCCGCATCGCCCTCGATGCCGGGATTGTGCCGCACACTCTCGGCGCCGACATGCACGGCTATAACACGCATGTGCCCAAGCCCGCCGGCACGCCAGACGAGCATCCGGATAAAGAGCACATGTTCTTCGGCCAGGCGCGCTTCAGTCTGGTGTCCACCATGACCACCTTGATGGCCTGTGGCCTGACGCTGGAGCAGGTCGTCCCCATGGCGACTTCGAACCCGGCCCGCATGCTCCGACTCGAAAATGACCTCGGCACCCTGAAGCCTGGCGTGGTCGCCGATGTGTCTGTGCTGCACGACGAGCGTGGCCGCTGGGTGCTGCGCGATAACGAGGGCACGCAGGTAAGCACCAACCGTATGCTCTTCCCGGCGTTCTGCCTGCGTGCCGGACAATATGTAGACGCCGATGCGCCCATCCTGCCGCAGGCGGAGGCGGCGTAGGCGGGAGAGGGGGTTAGCGCCAGCGTTGCGGCAACGCCTGTGGCTAACTACACTGGCACGAAGAGCCACAGGTGACCTCCTACCTGGTAGCACGCGCCGCCGTTATGCTGCGTGAGTTCTTTCGCTCACAGAGCCTCCAAGAGACGGCCTGGCGACCTCGATACTCGACCTCCTCGACGAGGCACTCCCAGGTGCATGCTGTCCATGCGTACATTTGCCGCATGATGCCCTGTGCTTCTGTACTCGATCTCCCCAGCATTTCAGAAGATTAGGTAAGGTGAAGGCAATCGCTAATTCTCTCACTCTCAAGCCATGCTCTAACTGGGTAGACATTCAGTAGCAGAATGGAGAAAAGACCCATTATACTCACGTAAAGATCTTGCAGCGGTACAGGGAGTTCGAGATAAGTTATGCAGCATTCTCATATGGAATATCCTCCTGCGGAGGGGGAGCGGCGAGCAATCGGTGGGTACTATCCTCAGTACCGTATTGCTGCTTTTCTCATTCTCCGCAGCCTCCGCGAGGAGAGTCTCCAATGGATCCGCATTGCTGACCCAAAGGCTGGATGTGTTGATGATCTCCAGATAGGCAGCCAGTCTCGTGTAGACGCCTTCCAGGTGAAGTGGAGTCAATACAGTGGGAGCTTTACGTTCGAGGATCTGACAAAGGCGTTAGGCAATGCGCCTGCGCTGATTGCGCAACTGGCAGACGGATGGAAACGACTTCGAGCAGCATATCCAGGCAGTCGTATTGTGGTCCATTTAGTAACTAACAGCATCGCTTCTCCATCCACTTCGCAACGTATGCCTATTGGAGATCCACCTCCCACACCACGTCACCTTGCTGCGTTTATAGACCAGGTGTGGAAACCTGCCAAGAAGGCACTCCCAAACACCAGCCCTGTTAAGTTACTAAATTTTTCTGCTTAGAATTCAAAATGTTAGATTTTATAGTGCAAAGAAGTCTTTCTAAAAACAGGCTTTAAAATCAATGCTTTCCTAATAGGACCTTAACAGGGGTGTCCCAAACACCAACCGGAGCATCCCCCAGGAATGGCGACCAACATGGGAGGCTCTGCAGGTCACAAGTGGTTTGAGTGTGACAGATTTTGAAGCCTTTGTGCAGGATTGCGAGCTTGAGTTTGGGGCTCACCTGCAGATCTCCGAGATGGAAATAACGCGAGCACAACAGAGCGCTCAAGCAGATTTGAACCATTTGACCCAAGCCCTCTTCAGCGCTGTTGCTGACCCCGAGCGTATCGTCGAGCTTACTCGTGAGCAATTACTCACGCGTTTAGGGTGGAAAGCGCGTTTCGAGTATAGGAATCGTCACGAGTTCCCCGTGGACGAAACCCTCTATCAGCCCATAAAAGCAACCGTTGACCAGCTTCAGAATGCCTTGGACAATTTGCCCGGTGGCTATATTGCAGTGCTGGGGACACCTGGTTCTGGCAAATCTACCCTCCTTACGCAGACCTTCCGAGGTCATCCCGAACGCATAATTAAATACTATGCCTACGTCCCCGATGCACAGGACCCTATCTCACTGCGTGGTGAATCTGAGAACTTCTTGCACGACGTGACGCTTGCGCTTGAACGAGCTGGATGCCGC
>JBMDXC010000233.1:0-2773 GCA_048594805.1 Candidatus Entotheonellaceae bacterium
CGGCTTTCGTGCCCTACTGGCGTTGGCATGTGCACATGCCCTCCGTGGCGCCTGGCGTGATGTGGAAGCAGCACTCGATCTGCTCCTCGAACCGGGCCAGGTATTTCACGACCCAGGTCCTGTGGTCCGGGTCGTTGTCGCCACGTTTCGGCAGCTTGTCCGAGCATACGCCGAGGGGGGCCATGCCATGGTGGACTTACAGGTAGCAGAGGTACTGCAGCACATGCATACAGATAGCTACTCACTGGCCCCACTATGCGCGCTTGTGGAACTGGCAGACTTGATGGCGACTCCCTCTCTGGCAGAGCCGCCCGCTGAGGCACTCAGGCTGGCTGCCGAACGGGGGCTCCTTTTTTCTAGTGGGTGGATATTTCTGATCCCGCGTGTGTTGGGTGTGGCAGCCACACTTGGGCAGCGGTGGGACCAAGCGGAAGGATACTTTCACGCGGCCATCGCCACTGCGCAGGACAGCGGTACCCAGCCAGAATTGGGCCGTACCTATATGGACTATGCGCGTATGTTGACTGCCCGAGGCGGACCAGGCGATCAGCATCGCGCCATTGAGCTGCTCACACGCGCAAGGGCTGTTTTTGATGCCCTGGAGATGCGTCCTTTTGCCCAGCGTGTGCAGCCGTTGATCCAGATCCTGCAACTCTCCTGCTGAATGAGATGGCGCGTTGCAGCCAGGAGAGAGTCTGCATGATCACTTGTCTGATACAACGTCGCCTGTGCTTTTGAGAGTGTGTAACGTCTCGCCACGCGAGCAAGCCAGATGAACCAAGGAGGAAACCATGGGTTGTGAAGGGATGTCTACCACGATAATGAAAGGCCCCGTGCACCAAGCGATCGATGAACTTGTCAATCAGGATGCCATCAAGCGTGCGGCATTCCTGGAGGCGTTAAAAGGATTGCAACCAGACAAAGACTGTACTGAAGCCTACCTGGAGATTCTTAAGCGTCACGCCCCCCAGCTTGAGGAATTCGCCCCCCCCTCTCCGTTTAGTCCCGTCAACCTACTCGACTACCTGCACGATACCTGGTACAACCCGTCTGATGAGCCAAAGCCCAGACAGCCTCGTTTTAAAGGACTGAACGGTTTTTGGCCAGCAGAATACCATCCGACGGAGCCTATTATCCGCCAAGGCCTGATTGCAGCCATTGAGCTGGCCATAGAGAGGAGCCTGCCACTTGACTCGTATTGGCTAGCCACGGGGGACAGGGTTGAGACGATTCTCATCTGTAATACCCAGCAGGTCACACGAATGATCATGACACCGCCAAGCCCACCACCAAAAGTTCCAGACATCCTCATGAACTTCGCGGACATTCGGATTATCAAGCGAGGCAAGGCAGCCGCCTGGGAGAATCCTGAGCCTCCGAATCAGAGTGCCGAGATCATCAGGACAAAGTTGAAGCTATTATCGCGAGACGACGTGTTTAAGAAGCCGTCTTAAAGCCTGAGTGCAAAGCCCGGGGGTTCTGTCGCAAAGTTGCTTTTTCGAGCGTTTGGGAGTCTGTAAGTCATTGAATTCGCGACCAAAATTTTTGAATTTTGCCCAAAAATCGAACTTTGCGATAGAACCCGCCGTCATCGTAGCTCTCAGGGCGGTCGCGCTCGTGTCCCCGAGTCAGGCGCAAATCGCCGTTTCGGCAAACGACAACAAGGTAGTCAACGACAACGGCACCGTGAAGGTGGTGCCCAACGCGCCACCCGATACGGTGGCAATCATCGATCTCAAGGCGAGCCCCCGAAGGTGGACCTCCGCTAGCAACTGGCCGATTTTGAGCGGTCGATAACGCTGATGAGAGACGCTACCTCAAGAGGCCAATTGATTTGTATGGCCTTGCGCAACAGACGTGAGCAAAAAGGGTGTCCACAACCGGCCTGGCAGAGCCTTGAAAATCAATCCCGATTGTCGGCGTTTTGGCTGATCAAAAAGGAAGCGGTATTTGACCAGATGAGTGGATAAGGCAGTGTATTTTCGACGATTCATGCGGCTCTACTATGGCTGCCAATGTCCGACCGCTCACTTTCGGCCGTTTACTAGCGCAGGTCCTCAGAGGACAAGCGTCTCCTCCAGACGGCGGCGGTGATCGGCACCGAGGTGCCCTTCCCCCTGCTGCAGGCCATTGCCGAGCTGCCCGAAGAAGTACTGCATCGCGGTCTCACGCACCTCCAGGCCGCCGAGTTCCTCTACGAAACCAGCCTCTTTCCCGAGTTGGTCTACACCTTCAAGCATGCCCTGACGCACGAGGTGGCCTACGGGGAGCTGCTGCACGAACGGCGCCGCCTGCTGCATGCCCAGATTGTCAGCGCCCTGGAGGCGCTCTATGCCGACCGCATGGCCGAGCAGATGGAGCGTCTGGCACACCATGCCGTGCGGGGCGAGGTGGGGAATAAGGCGCTCCTCTGCTGCCGGCAGGCTGGAGCCAAGGCGTTTGCGCGTGCCGCCTTCCGCGAGGCGGCAGCCGCCTGGGAGCAGGCACTGGTGGCCTTGCAGCATCTCCCGGTGTTGTATCCGCGAATGTTCTCCACGGATCTGAACGTTTTATTTTGCAAAACCAGGAACCACTTACACACCGTGCGGCAGCCCTGCAAAGAGCAGCACAGAGGGAAAAAGGCTGTCAGGCCATGCAGAGCGTGTCGAGATCCAGGAACAGTGTTTTCCTGTGGTAATAATATCAATCACTTGCATAAGCCAGGAACCTGCGCATAGTCGAGGCCTCATCCCTACTCCATTCACCGCGAAAGTCTCCCGTCCGGGCCTTTTGC
>JBMDXC010000234.1:0-14724 GCA_048594805.1 Candidatus Entotheonellaceae bacterium
AACAGTATCTGGGGCTTACCGTTGCGTAACATCTCAACGATAGCCACGGCGTTTACATGATGAATTGTGCACACTCCTCAGATAACTCCGCGCACCTCCCCTGCGGTGCTTGACCTTTATGCGGGTATGCAGATGATACCGGTCGGGTATAATGACGATGTCTGCATTGAGATGTTTGGATGAGAGTCCGTCTGCCTGTGCCCTTCGTCTCAAAGGGGAAAACAGGAGCTGTCAAGGCGGAAGTGAAACACCACCACGCAGAAGGAGCGAGTATGGCACAAGACGTCATTGTGTACAGCAACATGGGTTGCATTCCCTGCCATCACGCGATGGAGTATCTTTCACAGAAAGGGGTGCCCTTCATGGAGAAGAATGTGGCGCGGGATCCCAGCGCGATGCAAGGCCTGATGAGCATGGGGCTGCGCGTGTTGCCGGTCCTTGTCATCGGTGACAAGCGCCTCAGCGGCTTCAATCCCCCGGAGATTGACGCTGCCCTGGCCGTCGCAAATAACCAGGCTGAAGCGGCGAGCCTTTGAGGCCGAGAGGACCTCATACACGTAATCAGTGGAGATGAGGATGTCGATGACAAAACGCCTTCTCCTCAGCACTATGTTCCTCGGGCTCATAAGCGGTGTTGTGGCTTGCGCGCGCATCTCCCACGGGGTTGTGCGTGTGCCGCGGAGCTATGATGCGGTGTTCGCAGCCGTTCTCGCATCTATCCAGGACGCGGAGTTCATGGTCACGTTACAAGAGTACGCGACAGGGACCATTAACGCGGAGAAGCGTCTGCCGAGGGCTGAAGGGGATCTCCTGCAGTTGACGGTGCATCTCACCCAGGCATCTACGGGTGTCACCGTAGTCGCGACGGTGGTCCCCCCAGCCGGTCCGTTGGCCACGGGAGAGAAGCCATGCAAGTGCCATGTGAAACGCTTTATGGCTGCCCTCGAATCTCGCATACCGGAAGTGCAGTTGGTGACCATCCAGTAGCATAGGCATGGCTCCTGGTAGTAATATCCATGTAAGGCGCGCCAACCGACATCTGTGATACCTCATTCCCTCAAATAGGAAAAACCGATAAATTGTGGCTGTGGCAATGTCGAGGGTATGATCTGCGCGCCTGCAGGCCAGCATAACCTACAGCGGTCAGCAGGCAGGCGCTGCTGTGCACCGCTCCCTCATTCGGGATATACTTGCGCTCCGGGGATGAACCATAGAGTGCCTTGTAGAGTGATTAGCCATCGCGTGAAGGAGAGGCCGTGGCCCGGCAATCTGCCAAGACCATACGGACAGTCGGCCTGGATTTCGGCACGACGAACAGTGCGCTGGCAGTCGTGGAGACCAATGGGACGGTGCAGTTAGCTACCTTTCAGGACAATGGACAGGTCTCCACGACTTTTCGGTCTGTGCTGTACTTCCTGCATCCTGAGGAAGACGACTATGGCGATCCGCATGTGGTGGCCGGCCCACAGGCCATTCGCAGCTATCTCCGCGCCGATCCCAAAGGGCGCTTCATGCAATCCATCAAATCGTTTCTGGCGAGTCGTCTGTTTGAACGCACGCACGTGTTCACCCATATGTATACCTTGGAAGAGCTCATTGCCATCATCGTGCGCGCACTCCGCACCGCAGCGGAAGCCCAATTTGGGTCTCTTGGCACCGCTGTCGTGGTTGGACGCCCGGTGCATTTTGCGGGCGCGCAACAGCCAGAAGATGAGGCTTTGGCCTTGCAGCGCCTGCGTACGGCCTTGCAGGCCAGCGGCTTCGACCAGGTCACGTTTGAGTTTGAACCGGTGGCGGCTGCCTATGCCTATGGGCAACAACTAGATCGTGCAGAGGTGGTGCTCATTGCGGATTGTGGCGGGGGTACGAGTGACCTGTCGCTCCTGAAGATTACACCTTCTCCAGATGCCAGCACGCCTGGAGCCTACCAGGTTCTCGGCACAGACGGGGTCGCCATTGGAGGCGACATCTTCGACAGTATGCTCGTCAGACACCTCGTTGCCCCGCAGCTGGGATGGGGCATGTCGTATCGGGCGTTCGATAAGCTCCTGCCGGTGCCCAATTGGCTCTACAGCCAGCTCGAGCGATGGAATCATCTGTGGTTCCTCAACACCAGATCGACCCTGGAACTGCTACACACGATACGTCGCGGTGCCACAGCACCCGAGAAAATTAACCAGTTCATACATGTGATCACGCATGAACTCGGATATCCACTCTCCAAGGCTGTTGAAACCACGAAGTTTGCACTGACCGCACACGAAGCAAGCCGTCTAATGTTTCAGGAACCGCCGGTAGCGCTGAGCAAGGACGTGACCAGGCCGACTTTCGAGGCCTGGCTACAGCCCTCGCTCCAGGCCATTGAGGCGTGTATTGATCGTCTCCTGGAGCGGTGTCAGGTAGCCTCGACGGCCGTAGACTGCGTTTTCCTGACGGGTGGTTCATCCTTTGTGCCAGCTCTCAGGCGCCTCTTTGCGCAGAAGTTTGATGCCGCGCGTCTCCGCAGTGGTGGGGAACTGACCTCAGTAGTCCGCGGCTTGGCCCTGCGTGCGTGTAGTCTGGATAGCTGAGACAAACCTGATTGCCGAAATAAGTAGTCGCCAAGGATGTGCGAAAGCAGGGTAACCAGAGCGCGCTCTTGATTGTCCCTCCCTATGGGCTATGCTATGGTTCCTGGAGTACGACAGCTGTGATGACACTTTTGTGAGTTGAGGCATCTCATTATGGCGATTCTCCACCCCCTCGCCGCCGTTGCATATCCGGGTCCAGACGGGATGCCTATAGCGGAAAGCGCCTTTCAGCGCAAGCCATTGACGTACGCGGTTGAAGCTCTAGACATCTATTGCCAGCACCGTTGCCAGCACCGTGCTGATGTGTATGTCTCGGGGAATATGTTCCTTTACTACGAGGAAGGCATTCCAGAAGCCGTGGTCGCGCCTGATGTGTTTGTCGTGTTCGGTACGACCAAGCGGGAACGGTCGTCGTACTTCCTCACGGCAGGAGTCTGAGGCCCAGGCGCAAGCAGCGCTTGCGGCCCTGTGAGCCGCGGAAGCCCGTGTTGCCGAGCTAGAAGCTCGCCTGCGTGCGGTGGAACGTCCGCAGGAATAAGCGAGGACAGCGCCATGGATGAGCTGACACTGCCTGACACGTTAAACGTTGCCACTGCCTATGTGGATGCCAATATCGCTGCTGGCCGTGGTAGTAAGACGGCGTTCTTCTATCGTGAGCAACAGATTACCTATCAGGATGTCCTGGACCAGGTCAACCGTACGGGCAATGCTTTGCGGGCGCTGGATGTGGAGGTTGAGCAACGTGTGGCCCTGTTGCTCCTGGATTGCCCTGAGTTCGTCTACAGTTTCTTCGGCGCTATGAAAATTGGTGCGGTGGCTGTGCCGATGAACACGTTATTGAGGCCTGCAGATTATTGCTATCTGTTGAATGACAGCCGCGCCAAAGTTCTCATTATCAGCGAGCCCTTGCTGCCGCAGATTGAAGCGATACGCCATGAACTCAGCCACTTGCGCCAGATTATCGTAGTTGGCAAGGTCGGGCTACACCTGTCCTATGAGCGCTTGCTGGCCGAGGCGTCGAGTACTCTGGAGGCCACGCCTATGAGTAAGGATGACATGGCCTTCTGGCTCTACAGTTCTGGGAGCACCGGGTTTCCCAAAGGTGCAGTGCACCTGCACCACGATATGCTCTATGTCAGCGATCTGGTTGGCAAGCAAGTGTTGCAGATCACCGAGGCTGATCGCACCTTCTCCGCGGCGAAATTGTTTTTTGCTTACGGGCTCGGGAACAATATGTACATCCCAATGCGCTTTGGTGCCTCAGGTGTGTTGCTGCCTGATCGTCCTACCCCCGAAGCGGTGTTCGATACTATCACGCGCTACCATCCCACCGTGTTTTACGGGGTCCCCACGCTCTACGCCCAGATGTTGCAAGTCAAAGACGCACCATCGCGCTATGATCTCAGCTCCCTGCGCCTGTGTGTCTCCGCCGGCGAATCGTTGCCGCCCGAGATCTTCCGCCGTTGGCATGAGCGCTTTGGTCTGGAGATCTGCGACATGATCGGCTCGACAGAGGCGTTACACGTGTTTATTGGGAACCGTCCTGGGCGTGTGCGGGTCGGGAGTACGGGAGAGGTGTTACCCGGTTTTGAGGCGAAGATTGTCGATGACGACGGCCAGGAGGTAGGTGTTGATGAGGTGGGGACGCTGCTGGTGAAGGGCGATAGCACTGCTCCCTTCTACTGGAACAAACACCGCAAAAGCCAGCAGACCATGCTCGGCGCATGGCTCAACACCGGTGACAAGTTCCGCTGTGATGCCGAGGGCTTTTTCTGGTATGCTGGGCGCAGTGATGACATGCTCAAGGTGGGTGGCATCTGGGTCTCACCAATTGAGGTGGAAAACACCCTGCTGGAGCATGCGGCGGTACTAGAAGCCGCCGTGGTGGGTGCGGAGGACAAGGATGCCTTGATCAAGCCCAAAGCCTACGTCGTCCTCCGCCAAGGTTATACCGCTTCAGCCCAACTGACGACAGAGCTGCAAGATTTTGTGAGAACAAAAATTGCGCCCTATAAATATCCACGCTGGATTGAATTCATCTCGGAATTGCCAAAGACCGCCACTGGAAAGATCCAGCGTTTTAAGCTGCGTGAGCTTTAAAGTAGTAGGATTTTTCTATATAGAGAAAAGCCTACTATATAGGCAGATACACGATAATGCTAGAAGCTCTCTGCCTCTGCTACTCATGCCATAGTGAGCTGATGATTTGCACCCTCGCGAGGCTTGGCTTATGCTCGGGTGGTTTCTGAGAGAGGCTCTCGGCAGCGTCATGTCTAAGGAGGTGGACTATGGAAGCTAAAGATATAGTACTTGATGCTCTGGACCGCATTCACAGTATACTGCACCGGACGCTCACTGGCCTCACACTCGACGAAATTCATCGTCAACCCAGCCATGAAACCAATTCGATTGCCTGGCTGACCTGGCATCTGACCCGGGTGCAAGATAATGGCATCTCTGGGCTGTTCGACCAGGAGCAAGCCTGGATCAGTCAGGGATGGCACGCCAAGTTTGGCATGGAGCCCGACCCCGATAATGAGGGACAAGGGCATACACCAGCGCAGGTGGCTGCCTTTCGTGCCTCCTCAGTTCAGCTCCTGCTGGATTACCATGACAGCGTCTCAGCGCGGTCCAAAGCCTGTATAGGTGGGCTTGCACCGGCGGATTTCGACCGTCAGCTCGACGAGCCGCAATACCAGCCAGTGCCAACGGTGGGAGTGCGGGTAGTGAGCATCCTCTCTGATAACCTACAGCACGCCGGGCAGACCGCCTATCTTCGTGGCCTCTGGCAAGGCATAGGATGGCGGCGGTCCTGAACTGCCATCCCGCTGCCGCATTGCAGCAGTGGTATATCTTCAGTATAGTGTGCACTGATGTTGCCTGAGAAGAATTGGCGCGTGGGTTCCAGTATTGGAGCAACGAACAATAGACGCAAGAAAGAGCAGGAGACTATGCGATTTGGACTCTTCGGTAGTGCACAGGCCAAGAGGGGTGGCCCGGATGTCGACAGCGGTGCCGGCTTCCGGGAATTCGTTGAGCGCAATATTGAGGCCGAGGCACTCGGTTATGTCAGCACGTTCCTCGTCGAGCACCATTTCACTGGTTTTGGCCAGGTGTCCGCGAGCTTGAACCTGTTGACCTGGATTGGGGCGCGCACCACGACATTGCGCCTCGGCACCGCGGTACTGGTGCTGCCCTGGCACAATCCGGTGCTGCTGGCCGAGCAGGTTGCTACCCTCGACTTGCTCTCAGGTGGCCGGGTCGATTTCGGCATCGGCAAAGGATACCGGTACAACGAATTCGCTGGATTCTGCGTCCCTATGGAGGAAGCGGATGCGCGCTTCGATGAATGTTTGGAGGTCATGATCAAGGCCTGGACCTCGGACGCACCGTGGTCACATCGTGGCAAGTACTGGCAGTTTGAGGACGTCACGGTAGAGCCCCCGACGGCCCAGAAGCCCCATCCGCCGTTGTGGATGGGCGCTGGGAGTCCCGCCTCCATCAAAAAAGTGGCCACACTAGGTCACAATCTGCTGCTGGGCCAATTTGACTCTTTCGACAAGATCGGCGAGGAGATTGCCCTGTTCAAAGCAGAGGTGGAAGCCTGCGGTCGCACCTTTGATCCGATGAGCGTGGGGGTCACTCGCTCCCTCAACATCGTCACGACCGCGGCTGAGTATGAGCAGGCGATCGAGACACGCATGGCAGGGCGTCTCCGGACGCAGCGCCTGGCGCAACGTCCCAACTTTGTCAATACGCGCGAGGCCGCCGAGGCCGGGACGCTTTACGGCACGCCGGACGAGGTGAGTGCTAAGCTCCAGACCTTGCGAGATATGGGTGTGGAATACGTGCTGCTCAACAGTGCTGGCGGCATCGCGTCCCTGCGCCGCTTTGCGCATGAGGTTATGCCAGCGTTTGTGAGCGAGCCCGTACTCCAGACCGCGGTCTAAGTGCGATAGGGCGTACTTTATACCAGGAGCTCCCTAATGCCGGCCAGAATGCGCGTCTTATCTGGCAGGCAGAAGCGTTCCATAATTGGACTATAGGGGATGGGGACGTCGGGCGCACAGACTCGTTTAGGAGGCACTTTGAGCGCCCGAAACGTGGCGGGGTCTTCCGTCAAGAGTGCCATGATCTCGGCGGCAGCGCTACAGGTCACGCATGCTTCGTCGACGATGACTACGCGGCCTGTCTTGCGCACTGAGGCGCGTAGCGTCTCCTTGTCCATAGGCACGAGCGTTCTGGGGTCGACCACTTCCACCGCGACCCCGGCGCGGGAGAGTTCCTCAGCTGCCGCCAACGCTTCTGGGACCATCTTGGAAATGGCAATGACGGTAACATCGCGGCCCTCGCGTTTGACGTCAGCAACACCAATGGGGACAGTATATTCCTCCTCAGGGACAGGGCCTTTGGCACTGGCAGCCAGTATCTGGTCTTCAAATACCACCACCGGGTTATTGTCCCGAATGGCACTTTTCATCAAGCCCTTGGCATCATAGGGGGTGGCCGGCATTACGAGTTTCAGGCCGGCCAGGTTCATGAACATCGGGTGCGGGCTTTGCGAGTGCTGAGCAGCAGCGGAGCGGCCACCGCCCGTGGAGGCACGGAAGACGATGGGGAAAGATGCCTGGCCTCCGAACATGTAATGGATCTTCGCCATCTGGTTGACAATCTGGTCCATGGCAGTGAAGGCAAACGTCATCATCCCCGGGCTGACAATGGGACGGAACCCACTGCCGGCAGCCCCGATGCTGGCACCCACATAGGCGTCCTCCGAGATTGGACACACACGTACCCGCTCCTCGCCAAACTCAGGGATGAGGCTCGCCAGGGCACCTAACCCGCCACAGAGGTGAAATACGGTAGGGTCACGCCGCATCTCCTCACGAAAGGCTTCCAACACGGCTTCGGTATACGTGATCTCACGCATGCTACATCCTCCATGCCTCAGGGAGCGAACACGTCCTGTAAAGCGTCCTCTGGCTGCGGCAACGGACTCGCTTTAGCGAATGCTACCGCCGCCTCAAGAGCCTCGCGCACGTCACGGTCAATCTGGGCGAGCGTTGCCGCGGTGGCGACGCCCTGCTCCTGCAACCTGGCGCCAAACACGGTAATAGGATCGTGTTGCTGGGCTGTCTCCACCGCTTCGCGCGGGCGCGGATCCGCTGGGTTGCCGCGCTGTTCGGCATGGATGCGCCAGCGCTGTGTCATGCACTCCAGCAAGGTTGGTCCCTCTCCAGCGCGTGCGCGTTGTACTGCCTGCGCCGCAGCTTCGTAGACGGCCAGCACATCGGTGCCATCGACGGTTACCCCAGGGATGTTATAGGCGGCGGCTCGCGCCGAGACCTCGGATACCGACAGAGCATAGGACGCTGGCACAGCGATGGCCCAGTGGTTGTTTTCGCAGACGAAAATGGCGGGGAGTTTCCAGATCGAAGCCAGGTTAAGTGAGCTGTGAAAGGAGCCTTCATTGGAGGCACCATCCCCGAAGAACGCCACTGCCACACCGTCGCTCTTCGCCAACTTCGCGGCGAGGGCGGCACCTGTGGCGATAGGCATGCCGGCACCCACAATACCGTTGGCTCCGAGCATGCCGACGCTGAAATCAGCGATGTGCATGGAACCGCCCTTGCCGTGACAGTAGCCGTTGCTGCGGCCAAACAGCTCGGCCATCATACGTTGCAGGTCGGCCCCTTTGGCGATAGTATGGCCATGCCCACGGTGCGTGCTGACGATCTTGTCGTCCCGGCGCAGGGCAGTACAGACTCCCACTGCTATCGCTTCTTGGCCAAGATAAGCATGCACGACACCAGGAATGTTCCCGGCATGAAATTCTTCCACTGCTCGGTTGTCAAAGGCGCGAATGGTCGCCATCAGGCGATACATGGTGAGTAACTGCTGCGGCTCGAGGGTCATGGTCGCCTCCTTTCCCGACAGACACGCTCGCATGTCGCGTATTGTACTCTGCTCCGTCAGTAACCTCCAGAGCGGGGTGTCGAGAGGGGTGTAAACGCCACTGGCGCATTGGCTGCTGATGTTAGACCAGTGCCATGGTTCTGACAGTTAGGCCCACAAATATGTAGAGCGATTGTCAATGGCTCTGGGCCTCGCGGCGTTCCTGCTGCGCCTGCGCTGCCAGAGATCCTGATACAGGTATTACCATAACCCTGTCCAACGTGGGCGATATAGGGTACAATTTGTGAAGTCTCGCTCAGCCAGTACGGTTAAAAATAAGACCGCGAAAATCTTTCCTAAATCTGGTAATGAGTTCGATCATCTCTTCAGAAGGGATCTGGCGGATCACTTCCTCCGTGTTCCCTTTGGTCACTGTGACGACAATTTGGTCGATGCGCTTATCGTAACTAAACGACACCTGTTGATTCAAGAACTCGGCGATAGCATTGGCAAATGCCACCTCCTCCACGAGTCCTTTACTGCCCTTCCCCTGGCGCGTCTCTGCAGACGTTTCTGGCTTTTGTGGGCCGGAAGACGCCGCTCCAGCATGGTGGGAGGTAACATGTGCCTCGCGTGCAATGGCTGGGACGGAGGGGAGCACCTGGGTCAGTTCACTGCTGGAGAGCCCGGGATTCCCCATATTACCATCCATGCGGCTCGCCTCCTTTCTCTTGACATGCCTCTCTATAGTATGTCGGTCATCTCTGGTATTTCCTTGAGGACCTCTGTGCAAAGGATGCAGCATGTGTCATCCCTCTACCCCGGCTCAAGACTTTGTGAGCGAGGTGCGCCAGCGCTCCTATGGCACCATTTTGGCTGATCCGCCGTGGCAATTGAGCAACCGGACCGGCAAGATGGCTCCCGAACATCGGCGTCTCAGCCGCTATCCGACCCTGACGCTCCAAGCCATCAAAGCCATCCCCGTGGCTACAGTGGCGGCAGCGCAGAGCCATCTCTACCTCTGGGTGCCGAATGCGCTACTGCGCGAAGGACTCGAGGTCATGGAGGCCTGGGGATTTCAATACAAGACCAACCTCATCTGGCATAAAATTCGGAAGGATGGTGGTCCAGACGGACGTGGGGTCGGGTTTTACTTTCGCAATACCACTGAGATGGTCTTCTTTGGTGTCCGCGGACAGCTCCGGACCCTGACTTCGGGGCGCACGCAAGTCAATATTATCAAAACGCAGAAGCGTGAACATTCGCGCAAGCCAGATGAGCTGTATGCTATTATCGAAGCCTGTAGTCCTGGCCCCTTTTTAGAGCTCTTCGCACGTGGTAAACGCGTTGACTGGGATCAATGGGGTAATGAAGTAGTGGACTATGCACCGTCATGGCCGACGTATGCCAACCATAGCCAGCATTGGGAGAGGCAGCGAGCATGAGGACGGATACCTGGACCATTGAGGGCGGCACGCCTCTACGAGGTGAGGTGCGCGTCAGCGGCGCGAAAAACTCCATTACCAAGCTCATGGTCGCCTCCATGCTGACCAAAGAGCCGTGTATCTTCCACAATACCCCCCATATTGGCGACAGCCAGATCACGCGCGCCATCTGTGAAGCGTTAGGGGCTGAATTTAAGGAGCGCCCGCCGCGTACCCTGAACGTGCACACCCCGCGGTGTATCTGCTCCGAGGTGCCACTCGCCCTTGGCAGTCACAACCGTCTGGCGATTATGATGGTGGCCCCACTGCTGCACCGTACCGGGCAAGCCATCATTCCGATTGCGGCAGGAGGCGATCGCATTGGCCCACGCCCGGTGAATTTTCACCTCGAGGGCTATCGTCGGCTCGGCGCCCATGTGGAGGTCCGTGAAGAAGCCTATCATATTAAAGCCGAGCGGCTCTCTGGTGCCGAAATTGTCCTGCCCTATCCCAGCGTAACTGCCACCGAAAATCTGCTCCTCGCGGCCACGGTCGCCAAAGACCGGACGTTCATCCGCAACGCGGCCATCGAGCCGGAGATCATGGACCTGGTAATTTGCCTACAAAAGATGGGCGCGATCATCGATTACAACGCCGATCGTACCTTTGTGGTGGAAGGTGTCAAGGAACTGTATGGCACTTCGCACGACATTATGCCCGATCGCATTGTCGCCGCCTCCCTGGCCTGTGCCGCAGTTGCCTCGGGAGGGGACGTCTTTGTGCGCGGCGCACGGCAAGTTGACATGGTGACGTTTTTAAATGCGCTGCGTCGCGTGGGCGGGAAGTTTACCGTCGAAGCCGATGGCATCCGTTTCTACCGTGAGGGACCTCTCAAATCCATTGCCCTGGAGACCAACGTCCACCCTGGCTTTATGACCGACTGGCAACCGCCTTTTGTCCTCCTCCTCACGCAGGCCGAGGGTATGTCCGTTGTCCATGAAACGGTCTTTGAGGATCGTTTTGGCTATGTCACAGCGCTGCACAAGATGGGCGCCGACATGGCCCTGTACGACGCCTGCCTGGGTGGAGCACCATGTCGCTTCCACTCCTCCAACGCTAAGCATAGCTGCATCATTAAAGGCCCGATGCACCTTCGTGGAGCCCATATCACTGTGCCGGATTTACGGGCCGGTTTTACCTACCTGATCGCGGCGGTGCTCGCCCAGGGGCAGTCCATCATCGAGGGCCTCAGTCATATCGAACGTGGCTACGAGAACCTGGAGGATTCGCTGCGCTGTCTCGGTGTACGGATCGGCAAAGTGTCAGGGTGACAGAGCCGCGGCCCCAGCCTGGGCACATTGCTCGTCCTGCTCAGCGGTAGCGCCGCTTGCCCCGATAGCCCCAACGAGTTCCCCGGCTTTGTGGACAGGCACGGCACCCCGGGCGGGTAGCATCCGACCACCCATGGTGGCGATGATGGCCTGGATAACCGGCGAATCGGCCTGCAGGGCGCCGCTGGCTCGTCCAAAACCCGCGGAGGCGGCAGCCTTCCCTTGCGCTACGGTGGCGCTCACCGCGCTCGCGCCATTCATGCGGCTAAAAGCGATAAGATTCCCCCCCGTGTCGCATACGGCAATGCTGAGCTTCACCTGGAGTTGCTCTGCCTTGGCTATGGCTACTTGTATCATCTGATTAGCGTCTGCAAGAGTGAGTGCCATATGATTACCTCCTCAGTATGGTGGGCCAAGAGACGGCGCTATTCTTCCTGAAACGTAGCAGTGGGAGCACCGCCGTATCTTGCCTCGCGATGGGGCTACGTGGTGCGGCGCCCCATCGGCGCCGCACCGAGTGCTCTGCGGCGTTGAGGCGGATTGTAACAGGTTTTATCTGCGCAGGTAAACACCGGGCTACGAGCGCTTCTCATCTTGAGAGAAGGGCTCGTAGTCTGAGAGAGCTGGCGTAGGAGACGGGTAGCAGTGCCTACACCGCCGCAGAGCTGCGATGGCACCATACCAGGCAAGAGATCATGTTTCGTGCCTGTACGGGCCAGCCCGCAGTTGTTGCTGGCATAGAATTTGCTCCATTTCATCCTGAAGGCTAGATCAGACATGAGGTAGCATGCTTATCCAGAGCACTTCCAATACCTCATGGCTGTTGAAGGATTTGGTGGGGACTCTAGCCATGAGAGCATCTCGGCGTCGTTCTGGCTCATGAGTTTCCCACTCATTTGAGAAAAAGTGTATGACGAAAAGCACATAGAAGGAGTAGTGTGTGACAAAGCAACATCGTCTCTCTCGTCTATGGCTCGGCGGGCTTGCTCTGGTCCTTGTGGGATTTCTAGGAGTTCTGGGCTTTGTGCAAGACGTCAGAGCCGCAGGTGACTATAGCCTAACGCTGCGAGCGCCCAGTGAAGTCCAGCAGTATGAAAATACGGAGCTGACTGCCGTGGTTAAAGATAGTCAGGGGCAGCCGGTGAATGGTGTGCCAGTGACGTTCCAGGTAACGCCGGATTGGCAGAAAAATGCCAGATTGATTCCAAACCAGGTTATGACCAGTGATGGTACAGCAAGTACCTTCTTCGATGCGGACATGCCTGGAGTAGTAATGGTGACAGCTCAGGTGGGTAACACCACTGAGACGGCTCGTATCACGATCTCCGGCAGTGGAAGTCGTGTATACGACAGGCAGCCTTAGGAAATGCCGTAGGCTCCTTGGCGCTCCTCGATGTCCGGCAGGCAGGGCAGGGAAAGTCCCTGCCCTGTTGGGAGAGCGTCGGCTCTGCTATAGCAGTCCTGATCGCCAGCAGTGACCTCCATAGGTAATTATACTCGTGGTTTTACGGCCTCCCAGGCACTCTCAAGGGGGAACACCGTGAGACACTCATGCACGGTGGGGGCGCCATCAAACCAATCTTTTACTGTCTCGCGCCATTTCACGAAGTGGGGCGCCTTGCGGTGGGCCTCAATGGCTGCTTCATCTCGGTATACTTCGTACAGGTAAATCGTGTTCGGCTCCTTGGCATCCTGGAGCACGTCAAACCGCATGCACCCCGGCTCGTCGTGTACAGAGCCGCGGGCATCACTGAGCAGCGCTTCCATAAAAGCATTCTGGTATCCTGCCTTGATCTTGATCGTAACTATGAGTGCTCGCATAGCATCTCCTCCGCATCGATCTCTCCGGGTTCTATTGGGGGTTGCTTCCCAACATGGCCGAGCACACCGCACGGAAGATATCATGCTAGAGCCCGTTCTTGCTTGAGAAATGCGCCAGACCCTCGCCTGGAGCATGACTTTTCCCGCCTATCCTGGCATAATTACTGCTCTCGTCGCTAGCGGACAAACAGTTATGAAGGTGCCTCACCTACTCATCTTCCTGCGTCTGACCCTGGCGCTCACACCGTTCTGATACACTGCCGTGCCCGCCCGGCATAGCAATTTGTGTCTTGACAGGCGTCTGCAAACCAGTGTATAAATAAAAATCGTTCTGTACTCATCATGTATCCCCGCATGAGATATCAGAGTAGAAGAGGTTAATGGATACCATGGACGTAGCCCAGCCAACTCGATCACAAACCCTGACCGTAGCAAGCGGTTCAATGGTGTGTGCCCGTGGGTTAGGGCGATTGTCTATGGCATCCGGAGTACTTCTCCTCGTCCTTCGTTGGGGGGACCTCACTGGCTTCCTGACGCGGTAAGCGTAGGAAGCCAGAGGCTCCCCCCGATTCCTAGCTGATCCCTACGCTGCCTATGCGTACGGTCTCTTGCTTGTTCATTGTGCGTCATAGTCAGTAATGGCTCGTCAACAATTCCCAGTATTCCTGAAGTGTCGTTGTCTGGATGATTCGAAAGGAGCACGCGCAGGCTGCAAATGCTAGCCTGCAGTTACAAGGGATAAACCCAAGGAGAGTGCATCATGCGGAAAATCGATATTTTCGACACAACATTGCGTGACGGTGAACAGTCGCCAGGCTGTAGTTTGAATGCCGCGGAGAAATTGGAGATTGCCCACCAGCTCGCGCGCCTGGGTGTGGATGTCATCGAGGCCGGGTTTGCCGCGTCCTCGCCTGGGGACTTTGCCGCCATTAAAACAATTGCCGAGCAGGTCCGTGGGCCGGTCATTACGGCGCTGGCACGTGGTGTTAAAGACGATATTGACGCGGTGGCCGAGGCCGTCAAGCCAGCCGAGCGCCCACGCATCCACATTGTCGTGAGTGCCTCGAACATCCATCTGGAACGTAAGATGCGCAAGTCCAAGGATGCTGTGCTGCAGATGGGTGTGGACTCCGTGCGCTATGCGCGCAACCTGTGCGGGGAGGTAGAGTATTCCACAGAGGATGCCTCAAGGGCTGATTTAGACTATCTGTGTCGCACCCTGGAAGAGGTCATTAAGGCTGGGGCCACGGTTGTCAATATCCCAGACACGGTTGGCTTTGCGGTTCCAGGTGAATGGTACGAAACGTTCTCAGCGGTGATGCACCGTGTCCCGAACATCGACAAGGTGAAGATCAGCGTGCACTGTCACAATGATCTCGGCATGGCAGTGGCCAACTCCCTGGAAGCCATTCGTGCCGGGGCGCAGCAGGTGGAGGGGTGTTTTAACGGTATTGGCGAGCGTGCTGGCAATGCCTCCCTCGAAGAAATCATCATGGCCATCCACATGCGGCCCGAATATTACAACGCTCGCACGAATATCAACCTGCAAGAGATCTATCGCACCTGCCATCTGATCTCGAATCGCATGGGCATGCCCATTCCACGGAATAAGGCCATCGTCGGCGGGAACGCCTTTGCGCACTCCTCTGGCATTCACCAGGATGGTATCCTCAAAGATCGGCA
>JBMDXC010000235.1:0-1602 GCA_048594805.1 Candidatus Entotheonellaceae bacterium
GGCGAAGCAATCTCATATACCCTAAATGAGATTGCTTCGTCACCGCTACGCGGGTCTTCGCAATGACAAATATGTTTTATGAAATCCCCATCTCTACAGGTTGGAAATTACACTTTCCACTGGGGTTCCCGCACCTATGTGATGGGAATCCTCAACATCACGCCAGATAGTTTTAGTGGAGACGGACTGATTCTCCCTCTCCCTGAGGGCGAGGCCCGGAGTGAGGGAGAAATGCGCGCGCTCGCACAAGCCAAAGAATTCCTCTCCAACGGCGCGGATATCCTCGATGTAGGTGGTGAATCAACCCGCCCTGGCTCTCAGCCTGTGAATGCTGATGAAGAGCTGGAGCGCGTGATCCCTGTCATTGAAGCGATAAAAAAAGAATTCCCGGACGCGTTAATTTCAATTGATACGTATAAAGCTAACGTAGCGGAAGCAGGTTTCAAAGCAGGGGCGCATATTCTGAACGATATCTGGGGGCTGCGCGCGGACCCTCAGCTTGCTGCTGTGGCCGCAGCATTTCGCGTCCCTGTGATTTTGATGCACAACCGCAGCAACCCCACCAACGTCGAAGTGCGCGAGCAATTGGGAAACGCGTACATTGGTTCTCTGTATGAGAATTTAATCGAAGATGTGAAGCGGGAACTACTTGCCAGCGTAGAGTTGGCAAAGAAGGCCGGGATCGAGGACTCGCACATTATTTTGGATCCAGGCATCGGCTTTGGAAAGACACGGCAGCATAATCTTGAATTGATCAATCACCTCGGTGAAATCCGTGCCTTGGGCTTTCCAATCCTGTTAGGATCATCCCGCAAATCATTTATTGGGTTTACACTCGATTTGCCACCCGATCAACGTGTGGAAGGCACCGCCGCGACGGTTGCAGTGGGCATCACGCGCGGCGCAGATATTATCCGTGTGCATGATGTTAAGGAAATGGCTCGTGTGGCAAAGATGACGGATGCGATCGTGAGATGATATGTCATTGCGAGGAGCGTTCTTCGCGACGAAGCAATCCCCAACTTGGCAGGAGATTGCTTCGGGTCATGACCCTCGCAATGACGGTGGAGACTCTATGTTCGGCGACTACGGCAGAGAACTTCTAAAAAGCGGCATCATCGAGGCAAAGGCAGGCAGCAGAGAAAGCGCACGTCGCTATTTCGACCGCGCCGTGTACATCAGCCACGATCACAATGTACTCGCTGAGGCCTGGTTCTGGATGAGCCAGGTAACAGAAGATGCGGCAGAGAAACGCAAAGCTCTTGAGAACTGTCTTGCCCACGACCTGCGGCACGCGCGGGCGCGGCGCGCCCTTGCCATCATTGACGGTAAACTCAAAGAGGAAGAGATTATCGATCCTGATCGTTTACCGCTTGCCCCTGAGGGTCTACGCGCGGCAGATGCCGAACGATTCATGTGTCCCAAATGCGGCGGGCGCATGAGCTTTGCACCGGATGGACAATCGCTCCTTTGTGAATACTGTTCTCGCAATCAGAAATTTAGCGTGACGCAGCCGGGCTTAGCGCAGGAAAAGGATTTCATCATCGCTATGGCCACCGTTCGGGGACATGTCTAGGCGCTCGATGAACAGGTCTTTCTCTG
>JBMDXC010000236.1:0-2398 GCA_048594805.1 Candidatus Entotheonellaceae bacterium
CCGCAGCGCTCTACGAGAAACTCGAGCGCAGTGTGCTGCCCCTGTTCTATGGCGACCAGCAGGGTTTCATCCATGTCATGCGCCACGCCATCGCCCTCAATGGCTCCTTTTTCAATACGCAGCGCATGATGCAGCAATACGTGGTGAAGGCCTACTTTCTGTAAACTGCGCCTCGGCTAGTGGCTGCTCCAGGAGAGAGACACAGGTGTCAGAGAGAAAGGACAGGTATGCAATACGGAGAAAGAGGAACTATGGCACGGAGACACACTGGTTTAACACGCACACTCCTGTATGGCCTCATCACTCTCGGGCCCGCAGCGTTGACCATAGGCTGCGGGATGATGTTGATGATGTCGCCGGGGCTCCTAAGCCCGACTGTGGGTTGGAGCCAGGCTTCGGACCCGCTCCAGCAGGTGGAGCAGCGCCTGGCGGACAAGCGGGCCGCCGCCGAAGCGCATCGCAAGCAGATGGAAAACATCAAGGATCCGCAGCAACTCACCACTGCAATGCGGGAACACTTCAAGATGACGGAAGACATCCTGGCCCTCATGCTGGAACGCCGCAAGCTCCAGCAAGCGCAAGCCCCCACGAGTGGTGCGCCTGCCGGACAGGGCGGGGGCATGCAAGGCGGGGGCATGATGGAACACGGCATGGGGATGATGCAGAAAGAGATGGGCCGCATGCAGGGGGGGAGCATGCAAGGCGGAGGGATGATGCAGAAAGAGATGGGTGGCATGCAGGGGAGCGGCATGCAAGGGGGCGGCGCGCGGGGCAGTGGGACACAGGGGGGAAGTCCGCCAACCAATCCCTCGGCCCACAGCGGCATGAGTGGCATGTCATCCGCTGGCACCCAGAGTGCGCCAGCGGCCCCAGGCGGTGACATGGCGCAGATGATGCAACGCATCGCGGAGCACTCGGCCTATATGGAGACGCTCCAGGATCAAGCAGCGCTGGCCCAGGAGATGCTCCGGCACCAGAAAATGCTCGACCAGATGCTGCAGCTCATGCAATAGGGAGACACTGGTATGGAGAGAGACACCAACGGTATACGGCGGCGTGAGGTGCTGCAGCGCGCCGGGGCGTTGGGGCTGCTGGCGGCACTTGGTCATGTGCCCCCGGCCTACGCCCGCACTGATGCCAGAAGTGCCGCCGTGCGGGCACAGCAGATGGCAGAGGCGACGGACACGGCAGCCGGCGAGCACGTCATTGATTTAACCATCGCCGATCTCCCGTTGCGGCTCCATGGCCGGATCGGCAATGCCATCGCCCTCAACGGCACGGTCCCGGGACCACTTGTCCGGCTACGCGAGGGCGATACCGCTGTCCTGCGCGTCACCAACCACCTGCAGGAGATCAGCTCCATCCACTGGCACGGGCTCTTGTTGCCGCCCACTATGGACGGCGTGCCGGGGGTGAGCTTTGGCGGCATCAAGCCGGGGGAGACGTTCACCTATCGCTTCCCGGTGCGCCAGAGCGGCACCTACTGGGCGCACAGCCATTCGGGCGGGCAGGAGCTGCTCGGCCTGTACTTTCCGCTCATCCTCGACCCCCTTGAGCCGGAGCCGTTCCACTACGACCGCGACTACATCGTCATGCTGTCGGACTGGAGCTTCGAGTCACCGGAGACCATTATCAGTAAGCTCAAGAAGCAGGCCGGCTACTACAACTTCCAGCGGCGCACGCTGCGTGATTTCTTCCGCGACACGCAGAACAACGGCTGGCTGGCAACCGTCAAGGACCGCCTGAGCTGGTCGAAGATGCGCATGGATCCCACCGACTTCGCCGATGTCACCGGCTATACCTACACTTATCTGCTCAACGGCCTGCCGCCCGACGCCAACTGGACAGGCGTCTTTCGCCCCGGCGAAACGGTGCGGCTGCGTTGTATTGCTGCAGGGGCCATGACGTATTTCGACGTGCGTATCCCCGACCTCAGGATGACCGTGGTGCAGGTGGACGGGCAGCACGTGCAGCCCATCGAGGTGGACGAGTTCCGCCTCGGGCCAGGCGAGACTTACGACGTCATTGTCCACCCTGCTGACCGCGCCTACACCGTGTTTGCCGAAGCCATGGACCGCAGTGGCTACACGCGTGGCACCCTGGCGCCGCGTCTGGGCATGAGCGCTGCCCTCCCGCCGCGCCGCCCGCGTCCGTTGCGCACCATGGCCGACATGGGCATGGACATGGCCGGGATGGAGGGGATGGACATGTCAGGGACGGCGCAGCCAGGAATGGACATCACGGGACACCAGATGCACGGGATGGACGCGGTCGAAGCAGCCCGCGCCACCATCGCTGCCAAGCGTGAGGCCATGCAGGGTCACACCATGCCCGGCATGGCGCATGGCAGCTTGCAGGGGCCAAGCCTGCCCGGCAGTCCCCCGGTGCCGCATGGCCC
>JBMDXC010000237.1:0-3265 GCA_048594805.1 Candidatus Entotheonellaceae bacterium
TGAGGACGGCCTGGCACGTTCCGGTTGGGACTTCCTTTGACCCATGGTAGTCGATGCGAATGAGTCGAGGCAGATCAGATTTACCATAATACCGGATTGAGCCCTTCTCGCGCACTAATGTGAAGCCATTCCGCTCAAGCAGTCTAACCAATTCGCTAAATGTCATCTTGCACACTACTCACAAAGATACCATACGTCATGTTCCCGCGCCTCCCCTTTGCGCTGCGGTTACCAGCCCTGGGGCCTGACGTCTTTTACCACCTGTACGGCCGTTGGTGCAACCATCAAGACGGGAGGCGGTAGTGGGCCATGAGGCGTTGGAGACGTGCAGGCGGCTCCCCGCGTTCAAGCGCCCGTTGGATGTGGGACACTCGTGACGGCGACACCTCACCCAAGGCCGCAACGTCCTTCAAGGGCAGATTCGCTGCCCGGCGTAGGAGATAGATCGCAGCTTGGAAGGCCGGTTGATGCATCCGGGTCAGCAGGTCGTGCCGCGCGACACCATAGACGTCGCTCACCTGCTGGAGCACCTCGGCCGGCGTTGGCCGCAACGGCTGCGTCTGGGCCGAAGGCACATCAGACCACGCCTGGCCTCGAACCATCGTATCCATGCGGGCCAAAAACGCCGCATCGCCCAGCCACATCTGCCCGTGCAGCTGCTCCCACGGTGCAGGTGTGCCCACTCCCGCGGCCACAAACTGGCAGTAATGGGCTTGGGCGTCCTCCCGGGTGGGAGCAAACTGTCGCAGAAGTTGGTCAACGGCTAACCATGCAGGAGCTGCGGTCAGGCCCACGGTCGCCTGATAACTACTCCAGGGCCACTCGCCGACAGCCTTGACCATGCGCGCCCGCAGGTGTAGCGGCACAGCTCGAGCAGATAAGGATTACGGTCCACCACGATGCTCGTATAGCGCCCTTGTAACACGTGGCCGACACGGCCATGCCGCCGGTTAAACGCCTGACAATACATCCCATTCAACCGACGCATGCCCGACACGAGATTCCCTTCTGGGGTCTCGATCAACAGATGATAATGATTGCTCATCAAGCAATAGGCATAACAAGCCCAGCGTTGTTGCTGCACCTCGTGGCCCAGCCGGCGTACAAAGGCGAGGCGATCCATGTCGTCCAGGTAGATATCCTGACGCGCATTGCCGCGGGCGGTGAGGTGATACACCGCACCGGGAAATTGGAGACGTAACGGGCGTGCCATGCGACGATAGTAAGGAGAGAAAGATATAAAGTCAAGAACTGACCCCAAGTTCCATGGCGCGTCATGCCCAACGTGCACATCCCGCACGGGATCGACAGACAGGACGATCACAACTGGGTCTTGAGCCCTGCTTTGCGCATGAGGACATAATCGAGTTTGCGGAGGCCTCTTAAGTTCTTACCTATGATTGCCTCATAGACCACGACGATATAACGGCCGTCAGGAGTGAACCCATACACCATTGGCCGACCAGATGAACGGCTGATATCGTGGGCAATCGGATGCCACAGTACAGCTTCAACATCGTCCGGCGTTAAATCGTGCGCAGCGATATGTTCCACAGTGCCCCCTGGCTCTGGGTTCCAAATAATATCGTAATATGGCACTGGACTGCTCCAGTCCTTCGCAATGAGCCGTCATGCATTCTACAAAATGTTAGCATTTATCAATACCTTGGCCAATTACGCAAAGCTGAAGGAAGGTTGCGCAGTATGAATACGGCCCAAGCTGGCGACTTGGTTGCGAATCTTGGCCAATAACATAGGCTCAGGTTTTTCCGGAAGCAGTTTTATCGTTTCCTCCACATATTTGGAGCCACGACAGTCGGCTTTCAGGTCCAGGACGCTATAGGCCGGGTCGCGCGGATGGCTGTCAGCCCGGAGCCGGTAGGCCACGTTGACCATAAACAATGATAGGTTCGCCGCATTCGTGACCCCTGTGGGGGTGACATTCATGAAGTCCTCCAGGCCCCAGGACTGTTTGGCATCTCTAAAGTTAAACGCAATTTGGAACCGCAGCCCATCATAGTCCACGCGAGGTGCGTACGCCAAGGCCACGTCACGGCTAAACAGGATGACATGGGCGCGGGCCTGGGTACGCAGGTTGATCTTCACGATGATGACGACATGCAACGGCTGCGCGCACTCCTTATGGAGCAGGTGCCTCTGATAGACACAGGTCTTTACCTGCCCCTCGACTGTGGTCTCTTTGAGGTATGACAGGGGGAGGGCGTCGTCATCGACCTTGTCGCCAGCCTGCCGATGGGGACCCCGCCCGGCGTAGGGACCAGTGTAGGGAACGTACAAGGCCGCATCACACCGGAGCTTGGAAATCAGAGGCAGGGTGTGCTGCCGCGCCATCTGCAGCGCGTTGTGGTGGCCGAAGGGCCCGTCCAACACCCAATAGGTCAACGCGACACCCCCAGCGATGAGGTGCAGCAAGGCGTCGAGCCAGCCAGGAATCCGCACCAACTCCGGCGTGCAGGTCCCGTCGGCTTTGGGCTTGTTCTTGCTGCCCTTCGGCCGTCCAGGCCGCCGCTTGGCGCCCGGCGCTTTGGCCTTCTTCGCTGCCGCGTTGGCCTTGCTGGCGGCTTTCTCTGCGTCGCTCCGCACGACTTGCTCGACGCGCAGAGGAAACGCGCGCCGTGCCTGGACACTCACGAGGGCCAGGGTGAAGAAAGCCAGCCCGGGCACCGGCTTGCCATAGAGACTCGCAAAGCACCGATCCAGTCCATAAGTGTGTTGGCCCGCTTTCGTGGCCACGACTTCATCGCCCACCAGCAGGTAGACCTCGGCGGCCCGATAGATAGGGTGTCGAAAGAACACCCAAAACAACGTGGCCCATGGCAGCGCCGTCGCGACAAAGCGTTGGATAGTTCGATAACTACCCCCGGTGCCAGCCCACCGGGACAGGCCCAACATCGTCACACGCCCCGTCATCACCAGCAGAGCCAGCACAATACGGCTGCATTGACGCAGCGTGGTCTTCGTGACAGTGGGTTGGAGACATTGGAACAGTGCTACAATGTCCATCGAGGGCTTCCTGTGGGTATGGGGTTGTCGTTGTGGCAGACAACAACTCTAGGGACCTACAGAAGCCCTTGCAAGTTGATCGATTGTGGCGAAGGTATTGCTATGAGAGAAGCGTAGAATCAAGTACTGCCATGCTTCAAATCAGTAATATTAATCTTATGCTGAAGAGGCTCGCTCCTTGTGAGCGCCCTGAGTTTCATTCCCGCAAGAATGCTGCTTGATATCGCTGCGACAGGGCGAC
>JBMDXC010000238.1:0-21546 GCA_048594805.1 Candidatus Entotheonellaceae bacterium
CGTTACCGTCACCGTTGCCCCCCGAGGCCGGTCGGAGATGAGGCTCATCTCACCGAAAAACTCTCCCTGGTGCAGCTCGATGCGGCGCGTCGCCTCAGCCTTGAACGAGAGACCGACAGTGCCCTCGACGAGCGTAAAAAACGTCGTGTCGAACTTGCCTTCCTCAAATATCACCTCGCCTTGACGGAATTCGTGCACCGTAGACAACAGGGCGAATTCGCGCAACTGCGCCGCAGACACCTCTGCGAGGAACGGCACGCGAGATTGCATCAGTTCAAGCTTGGCAGTGACCGAGTCACCAGGGATAAGTTGCAAGACCTCACGGAGGCGCGGCTCGTCCGCCGGTTCGACTTCATGCCCCATGAGATACTCGATGACTTCATAGCCTTGATTCAGACCATACTTAATGAGATCCTTACCGCCCACTGAACCAACCAGAAACATGCCTGACACCACCGACTGGTAGTGGGCATCCAGGAGTGGTAGGGCCTCGGGATCCTGCGAGGCAAAGGTCACCCCGCACTGCTCCAGAAACCCCCGCGGCATCTCGGCCCCAATCTTCACGAAGATATGCTGCGCCTTCACCGGCACCTCGTGGTCACCCACTAGTAAATACCCCATGTCGGGCTCAATCCGCTGGAGATCGGCGCTGTAGTAGGCGGCCAGCTCTTTGCTCTCAATTTTTTGGTTGATCTGCGACTGGAGAGCATCATTCATGCGAAAAAACCCTGTCCGGCGTGTGAAGATCGTTACGCGATTCCGTTCTGCCAGAGCCAGGGCGACCTCTGCGGCGCTATCACCATCGCCAACGACCAGGATGTCTTTGCCGCTATAGGCGCGTGGATCTTTCAAGCGGTACTCGACATGCTCCGATTCGGCGCCGGGGATGGTCAGATGGCGCGGATTGCCCAGTTTACCAATAGCCAAGATGACGTTGCTGGCACGGTACGTCGCCGCTGTGGTCTTGACCTCGAAACAGCCGTCTTGCCGCGTCACCGCCGTGACGGCCTCCTGTTTGTGGAGACTCAGGTGATGCTCGTTGGCATACGTGTTCCATCCCTCAAGGATTTCCTCACGGCTGCCGGCCTGAAAGGAGAGATCACTGCGCGCCGGAATGGTGGACGGAAAGGCCTGGACAAACTTACCGTATTGATAATCCTCATAGAGCGTATTGCCTAACTCACCCTTATCCAGGAGGAGATACTCCATTTGATTTGCCTGCGCCCGCGCCGCGGCACTGAGCCCCCCTGGGCCCGCACCAACAACAATGACTTTGTAGAACTGCTCTGCCATATACTGCCTCCAGAGCTAAGAGAACATACCTATCCACGTCCCCCTGTACCCTAGGAGAAACGCACCTGTCCACCACTCCCAGGCATTATGGACTGTGAAGGTTCTTCATGAACTATAGGTAATGTGCAAGTTAGATTAGCGCGTGTAGAGTACGTAGTTAGTTACGTAATTATATGTTAAGCCGCAGTGGTTATGCCACAGTTCTTCTCACACCGTCAAGTCCTAGCTCTGACCGGGTCATTGTTGCCACGGAAGTGCTTGCAATGCTCTCACAATTGCTCTATGCTGATGCCTTAGTGTGTTTAATACCTTTCTGCCGCAGGAGGAGGAAGCAACGTGTGTCGTTTTCCCATACTTTGCGTTCTTGCTCTCATTCTTTTGCTCGCCATGCTAGGTCTGCAGGCCCCGTCTCAGGCGCAAGGGATCACGGGATCGACGGATTTCCGCGGACGGGCGAATTATAGCGCGGAGGATATAGCCCAAGCGCTCTTTCCACAAGAAGAAACAGCAGCGCCACGTACACGCGGTATTGGGCCACCGCCGACGCGCCCGTCCATGCCGGCTACGCGCCCTGCGGTGACGCTCAATGTGCTGTTTGGGTCGAACTCCGATGTTATCCCTCTCGCCTCATACGCAGAAATTGACAAACTCGGCACACTCTTGAGCTGGCCGCAATATACCGACTATCGCATCCAGCTTGAAGGCCACACGGACAGCCAGGGCGCTGCACGCAAGAATCAAGCCCTCTCAGAAAAACGCGTCCAGAATATCAAGGCCTACCTCGTCGAACACTTCCGCCTCGCCCCTGAGCGCATCCTGGCAGTGGGCTATGGCGAGAGCCGGCCCATCGCGTCCAATGACACCCCCGAGGGGCGTGGTCAGAATCGGCGCGTGGAGGTGGTGAATCTCGGACGCACGCAGTGATACACCTCGTCCGTACGTATCTGGCCGCGAGCACAGCGCTCTTTCTCGGTGAGGGGTTTGGTAGGTGCGGAAGCTGGTCGTAGTAGTCGAGCTAGGAGTAGTCATAGTAGGGCTCGGCGTCGCCATCTGGGCTATCTACAGATTCTGGAATCTGTCCCGCACCCCACCCTGCCCCCCTCTCGCGGAGATAGAGGCCCAGATGAGGCAAGATCCCGCCGCGCAGCAATGTGCGAACATCGCGGTAGAGGTGGATAGGTGTGTTGTCAAGCTCCAAGGACGTATAGAAAGTGAAGAAAACCGCGCCAGGCTCCGTAGTGTGGTGCAGAATATCAGAGGGATTACGTATGTCAATGATACGTTAATGCGTATTGTTGAAGCACCCTTCTGTGAGGTCTTGGATATCCTGGAGCCTGTCCAAAAGCATGCCGCAACACACAATTTTGACTTAAAAGTGCGACTGGTCAACAAAGAAGGGAAGCAGTCGCCGGTCTACGTCCAGGGAGAAAACCTTATCATCGAGGTGACAACTCCCGCACAGTTTGAGAGCTTTGTCTATGTTGATTACTACTCGACAGATGGGCAAGTCCAACATCTGTTTCCCAATATCAAAGAGCCTCTGAACTTTTTGCCACCACGCAGTGTGTATACCGTGGGGCAACCTGATGAGAAGCATGTTGAGTGGAAGCCGTTGCCGCCGTTTGGACGTGAACTCATCTCAGTGATTGTCACCCACCAACCGCTTGTCTTCACCCCAAAGACACCACGGTATGATCCGGAACCGGCCAGGTCGTATCTCGACCAGCTCCGTCACGCGATCCCGCGTGATCTTTCACAGACCGAGATTGCCGCAATCTTCTATCCCATTGAAACCCGTAAAACTGGTGCTGAGAACCCCTAAATGTCTTTAGGCAGTCTGTGCTTCACCACGGGTGCGCTGTATGCTACACTCGCAGCCACGCCATGTGCACCCGGCAAAGCTGACGTGGTCAGGAATATTTGACACCACGAGAGCGTCAGCACGGGGCTGGCAGCCGTGGCACGGTGGGTGTGAGATAAAGGATGTCCCGTGTCTACCATCGGAGAACAGCCCATGTCGAGGTTCCAGGTCGTCGACTTATGTACTGTCACCCCCGCCGAACTGGAAGGGCTCTGGCACCACGAAGCGCAATGGTGGCGTGAACACCTCCTCTGGGACATCTCACACCCACTAGAGGCACTGCGGCGTGTCATCGGGCGCCGTGGTGTGCCGGGCAAAGCAGTGCGAGTGGGCACGCAGGCTGTGGGCTACACGTATTACGTGATCTCTGAGAGCCTCGGGGTTCTTTCTGGTCCTGTTATAGTCCCTGCCTGGAATATCCCAGAAGTCGGGGGGACCCTCCTCCAGGCGACCATTGATGCGCTCCGCTCGCGTGGCGTGCGGCGGATTGAAAGCGCCTGCGTATCCATGGCCTCTCCTTGGCTGGTGCCGGTGTGCGAGCGTGCGGGATTGCAAGTCGCCTGGCGCGCTTTCTTGCGCATCGAACTCGCGGGCGCCCGCACCTCAGTGCAGAGCCCGTCTTTTGTCCAGCTCGAACCATGGCGGGAGATGCATGTCCACGAAGCCGCGGGCATCATGCAGGCAGCCTACCAGACTACCATCGATGTGGAACTCAACATGCTGTATCGTACCGTTGAGGGCTGCAGCAGTATTCTGGCCACCCTGCAGCAGCAGGGTGGCTGTGGACCGCTCGTCGCCGAGGCGTCAATGTTCGCACGCTGTCATGGACAGGGTATTGGATTTGTCGTGGTGACAGAAATTGCCCCCGGGCAAGGACACCTTGCCCAGGTCGCCGTCCTGCCGGCATACCAGCGCCAAGGCGTGGGACGCATGCTTGTGAGTCACTGCTTACGTCAACTGGCTGCACGTCACTTTGACACGCTGTCATTGATCGTCAGCCATGCAAACCAGCGCGCCTTCAGGCTCTATCAGGCCATGGGCTTGCACGAAATCCTGACATTCCCCGTGTTCGTTTGGGAGTCGTCATGAAGATGCCCCGCAGCCGTAGCAAGGTTCCTTGGAGCCGCGTTCGGTTCTGGTGGGAATGAGCTGAGCTTTCTCATACTCCCCATATCCTCGACTTCCCTCTTGACAGGGGTAGGTCGGTGTCTTTATGATTACGCCCGAATTCCGAATTCGGAATGATTCCGATTCATAGGGAGTATCGATCTATGTCCCAAAGAGTAGCGCGGCTGCATCGAGCAGGGCTCAAGGCAACCGGTTCACGGATGGTGATCCTGGCTGCTCTCGAACAGGACCACACTCATCCCACGGCGGAGCACCTCTATGATACGCTCCATCGGGGCTTTCCTTCCTTGTCACTTTCTACGGTCTATCAAACGCTCGATGTGTTCATCCGCACTGGGCTATGTCGCCGCGTGAGTGGCCTAGGGGACCGCCTGCGTGTCGATGGGACGCCGCAGGATCATGACCACGCTGTGTGTCGCATGTGTAGGGCTATTTTTGATGTTGACCGAGATCAGGTTCAGCTCCCCACCTCTCCAGGGTACCTGTCGAATGGCCTGATGGTGACCGGCATACGCTTTGAATATGAGGTGATCTGTGCGTCCTGCCAGGAGGCTCTCGGCAGGGTGGAGTAGAGGAGACGCGCAGGTAGGTGCCAGGCATGCGCGGTATGGACATGGCTGACTCCTAGAGGTTCAACCGTCGTCGAACCATGTTGTTGTTAGCGGTTTTGATGTGTCGTGTCAATCGTCCTGTTCCGGTCACAGTCTTGGGCTGTACCGGCGAGACGAGCTTATCGTGTTAAGGAGGTATATATGGCTAGCCAGGAAGACATTGCTCTGATGGGGCATCTCTTGCGCCGCGCTGGTTTTGGGGCGAGCCGGGCGGATACTGAAGCCAAAGCGGCTCAGGGCTACAACGCCGTGGTAGAGGAGTTGCTCAATCCAGAGGCGCAGCCTCCCATTGATGATGATATCATGGTGCGTTACCAGCCGGCCTACAACCAGGCGGCGGCCATTGAAGTGAATGTGCAGCAGTGGTTGTATACCATGGTCAATACCCCCCGTCAGCTGCAGGAGAAGATGGCCCTCTTCTGGCACATGATCTTCTGTGCTGGGCATAGTAAGATCGATAGCGGCCAGGAAATGGGCCGCATGATCGCTATGTTTCGGGAGCACGGCATGGGCAACTTCCAGAACTTGCTCATGCAGCTGTCGACCTTCCCGGGCATGATGTACTATCTGGACAACACAGAAAGCCACAAGGTCGCCCTGAATGAGAACTATGGTCGGGAGCTGCTCGAGCTGTTCTCTCTGGGGGTCGGCAAAGACGAGGCCTTCAACTACTCTGAAAATGACGTCAAAATCTGTGCGCGGGCCTTTACCGGCTGGAATGTGGCGCCGTCCTATCCCCCTTTCCCCTATGGCCGTAGTCCTTGGGAGTTCCGCTATGACCCGACGGACCACGACGACAGTGAGAAAACCTTCCTGGGTGAGACTGGCCGCTGGAACGGTGACGATATCATCAGAATCATCTGCAAGCAGCCAGCCACGGCGCGCTTTATTGCGCGGCACATGTACGATTTCTTTGTGGCCGATGAAGTGCCCATACCATCCTGGCGTCAAACGCCGCCCAAGGATATAGCCGCCATTCATATTCTCGAAAAAGCCTATTTCGACTCAGGCTATGATATCACAGCCATGCTGCGCGCCCTGTTCACCTCGGACTTCTTCAAAGCGCCGTCTGTACGGTATGCCAGAGTGAAGAGTCCGGCGGAACTCGTTGCCAGCGTCCTGCGCATGACAGGTGAGCACTACGGTGACGTCAAGCCAGGCCTGTTCGAAATTTCCCAAGAGCCCAAGTACATGGGTATGGACCTGATGAACCCGCCCACTGTGGAAGGCTGGCACACTGGGCATGAGTGGATTGATAGTGGGACCCTGGTGGAGCGTATCAATTTTGCCGCGGAGTACCTGGGTCGGACAGATCTGCCTGGGGTCCAGGATATGATAAACCGTCTCATGGCCCGGGGTGAGCGCCTCTCCCCTGAAGCCTTTGTGGATGGATGCATGGATATGCTCGGATGTCTCAACATGAGCGATGATACCCGGCGTGAGTTAGTCACCCATGCCCAGCGGGACGGTGAACTGCGTCACGGTACCGAGGCCGAGCGCGCGGCGTTTACCCGTAGATGTGGTGAAATGTTCCAGATGCTCGCGGCTACGGCGGAATTTCAATTTTGCTAAGGCGCTATCGCATACTAGACAGGATTATGGCAACGGAGGAATGCATCAATGGCGAAAGACAATGTTTTTGCAGTGCTGTCCCTCTCAGGGGGCAACGATGGTTTGAACACGGTGATCCCGCACACAAACGGCCTCTACTACGATTACCGGCCCACGCTCGGCATCGCGCCGGATAAGGTCATTCCGCTGAATGATGAGCTGGGCTTGTATCCTGCCATGGCACCTTTGAAAAAATTCTGGGACGAAGGCAAGCTGGCTATCTTCCTGGGCATTGGCTACCCCCATCCCAGCTACTCGCATTTCCGCTCCATGGATATCTGGCATACCTGTGAGCCGGACAAGGTGGGGGTTGACGGTTGGCTAGGCCGGGCCATTAAGGAATTCGATCCCAACGCGGAGAACGTGCTGACTGGCGTGAACTATGGACGTGGTCTACCACGTGCTCTCGCGAAAGAGGGTGTGCCGGTAGCTTCTGTCGGTAATCTTGAAACCTATGGCCTGTTAACGGGTATTGATGGACAGGACCAGCGTGCGCAAGCGTTGGATGTCTTCTCCCGGATGTATAGCCCGACGGTTGGCCGTGGCTATGCCATCGATTATATCCGTCGTACCGGGACCGACGCCTTGAAGGGTGCCGATATCCTGACGACGGCGCCATCGAAATACACCTCGAAGGTGACGTATAACAATACGGCCGTGGGCCAGTATATGAAGAACATTGCCCAGACGCACCTGGCTGGCTTTGATACCCGTGTGCTGTACACTACGTCCCCGTACAATAGTTTTGATACGCATGCCAACGAGATGGCTGCGCATGACAAGCTGTGGACAGATGTGTCGAGCACGGTGGATACTTTCTTCACGGACCTGCGGGATCACCAGGCCAGTGACAATGTGCTGCTGTTCATGTTCTCCGAGTTCGGTCGCCGCATTGCGGACAACGGCTCTGGCACTGACCACGGCGCGGCTGGTATAGCCTTTGCGGTAGGAGAGAAAGTGAAGGGCGGTCTGTACGGTACCTATCCCTCACTGGAGCCCAGCAAGCAGGAAGAGGGCGGCAATTTGAAGTACAATATGGACTTCCGTTCCGTCTATGCGACTATCCTGGAGGACTGGCTGGACCTGAACCCGACTCCCATCATTGGCGGAAGCTTTGAGAAGGTGCAATTCCTGTAAACCAGTCTGAGTGACTCTTTTTCCTTCTCCTCACGGGAAGCGGGTTGGGGTGAGCAGGCTGCCTCTTCATAAAAGCCCCTCACCCCAGCTCTCTCGGAGTGAGAAGGAGATGTTGGCAGTGATGACGAAGGAAAAGCTATGAGCACACATTTTTTTGGAATCAAGGATTGGACCTTCTCCTACAGCCATTCCGTGGGTCGCAACGAATTTGCCGGGACGGGATTCCGGAACCCTGTAGATTTGGCCCTGGCGCCACATGATGTGGTCTATGTAGTGAATCGGTCCTATGAAAATCGGCCGGACGGGATACATATCACAGTGTGTACGTTGAATGAGGAGTACATCCGTGAATTCGGTGAGTATGGCGAGGGCGATGGGCAGTTCATCTGGCCCAGCTCTATTGCCCTCGACGCTCAGGATAACGTGTATATCTCTGACGAGTGGTTGAATCGTATCTCCATTTTCGATAAAGACGGCAAGTTCCTGGGGAAATGGGGCAAGGCGGGTTCTGGTGATGGAGATCTCAACAGGCCGTCAGGGCTCGCGATCAGTCACGGCACGCTTCTGGTGTCCGACACCCGCAACCATCGCATTCAGAAGTTCACACTGGATGGGAAATACCAGGGCCAGTTCGGGAGCTTCGGCAATGGGCCTGGTCAGTTGAATATGCCCTGGGGGCTTGGGCTCGATACCGATGGGAACATCTACGTGGCCGACTGGCGCAATGACCGCATCCAGAAGTTCTCTCCTGAGGGCCAGTGGCTCGCCAGTTTTGGGCAATCTGGCAGTGGTGTGGGCCAGTTCAATCATCCCAGCGGTGTCTGTGTGGACAGAGATGGCGATATCTACGTGGCGGACCGGCAGAATGATCGCGTACAGGTCCTCGCCCCGAACGGTCGCTTCATTGCCAGGTTCACCGGTGATCACCAGCTCTCAAAATGGGGCAAAGAGAAACTGCTCTCGAACCCGGACATGATTCGCCAGCGTGCTCTGGCTGTCGCCCACGACCACGGAGCATTTGAGAAGTCTTTTTCGCACCCGGTGGCCGTGAAGGTTGACACGCAGTACCGTATTGCCGTGCTGGATAGCACCCGCGGCCGGATTCAAGTGTATACGAAGTCCAAGGACCCGGTGCTGGTGTAATAGCACGCTCCACGCCCGTGCCGGAGCAGGTCCTCCATGGGTTCCCTGCTCCGGCGTGGCTCACCTGTCGTTCACACGTCACTACATGCCTGCGCTGCCTTCCATTGCTCTGTATGTATGATGGGCATACAATAGCGGTCATTATGACGACTCTCACCATACCCCTTGCGGTGTGCGTGTCGGTAGACAATGTCATAAGCGGAGGATAGATACATGGGCGAGACCGTGCAGTACAAAACCCCAAACGGCGGGGATGTCTCTGGTTACCTGGCTACAGCCATCGGGAGCACGAAACATGTCGTAGTCATCCAGGAGTGGTGGGGACTCAATCCGCAGATCTGCGGCGTGTGCGATCGCTTTGCGGCGGCAGGATTTAATGCACTGGCACCGGATCTGTATCACGGACGGGTGACGACAGAGCCAGATGAAGCCAACCACCTCATGAGCGGGCTTGATTGGGTAGGCGCTACCGAGCAGGACGTGCGCGGAGCCGCGCAGTATCTGAAAACCCGCGGAGGGCGCGTAGCAGTCATGGGCTTCTGCATGGGCGGGGCACTCACCATCATCGCCGGCGTTAAGGTCCCAGAGTTCGACGCCGGCGTGTGTTTCTACGGCATTCCACCGACAGAAGCCGCTGACCCGCGCCACCTGCACATCCCCTTGCAAGGGCATTTTGCCAACCAGGATGATTGGTGTACGCCGCAGGCAGTGAACGCGCTGGAAGCAACGCTGAAAGAAGCCAGGGCGAACTATGAGCTGTTTCGCTATGACGCACAGCACGGCTTTTTCAACGAGCAGCGCCCGGAGGTCTACAACGCCGAAGCGAGCCAGCAGGCGTGGACGCGTATGCTCGGCTTTCTGAACAAGCATTTGTAACCGGTGGTGGCTGAGCGTCTCGAGGATCACAGTCCCAGGTATGCTTTCTTTACCCCTTCGTCTTGCAGCAAAGCCTGGGCCTTGCCTTGCATAACGATATGGCCTGTCTCCAGGACATAGCTGCGCTGGGCAATGGTCAGGGCGAGCATGGCATTCTGTTCCACGAGAATGATCGAAACGCCCATAGCGTTGATTTGCTGCACGATTTTACCGACTTCCGTGGTCATGATGGGGGAAAGGCCGATAGACGGCTCATCGAGCATGAGGAGGCGTGGCCGATTCATGAGGGCTCTGGCGGTGGCCAGCATCTGTTGCTCGCCACCACTCAGCGACCCAGCGCGCTGCTGCCCACGCTCCTTGAGGATAGGAAAGTGCTCGTAGATGCGCTCCAGGGTAGCAGTAACATCGGTCTTGCGGCGCTGCAAATACGCCCCCATCTTGAGGTTTTCCAATACCGTCATCTTCGGAAAAAGGCGCCGGCCCTCAGGCACATGACCAATACCCATACGAATAATCTGGTGCGGGGAGAGACCAACGAGGGAGATGTTGTCAAACGTAATGGTGCCGGCGCTGGGCTGCACGAGACCGGTCAAGGCACGCAGAATGGTGCTCTTGCCAGCCCCATTAGCGCCAATGAGGCTAATTATCTCGCCGGCATCGAGATGGAAGGACACCCCCTTGACGGCTTCCACGGTGCCGTAATGCACCTGCAAATCACGCACCTCAAGCATGCATCACCCCCGCGCCAAGGTAGGCGGCGATCACGTCAGTGTTACTACTGACCGCGGCGGGGGTACCCTCAGCGAGCTTCTGACCGAAATTCAGCACGACAATACGCTCGCAGGTGCCCATAACGGCTCGCATGTTGTGTTCCACGAGCAGGATAGTGGTGCCGCGATCACGGATCGTCTTGATGAGCGCCATAATGCGCTGGCTCTCATCAATATTCATGCCCGTGACCGGCTCGTCTAACATCAAGAGTCGAGGATGCACCGCCAGGGCCATAGCGATACCCAGAGTACGTTGATACCCATGTGGGAGGTTTTTCGCGAGTTGATCGGCGAGTTCTCGCAGGCCAGTGAAGGCCAGTACCTCATGACAGCGGTCGATCTCGTCCTGGGGGAACGTGTGCCGACTGAACAGCACGGACCCGATACCTTTCCGACTGTGCAAGTGGAGCCCCATGAGGACGTTCTGCAAGACAGTCATGTCCTGGAAGAGGGTCGTGTGTTGAAAGGTGCGCACCAGGCCACGTGCCACGATGTGATGGGGTTTGAGACCGGTAAGAGACTCGCCGGCAAAAGTAATCGTGCCAGCAGTGGGTGGCAGGAAACCGCTCAGGAGGTTGAAACAGGTTGTCTTCCCAGCACCATTTGGCCCAATGAGTCCGACAATTTCCCCTTCCTGAACGGCAAGGTCGACACGATTGACCGCGGCGAGTCCGCCAAAGTACTTCGTCAGGTTTTGCGCTTCCAATAGTGCCATAGCGATCTCGTGTTACCCCTTGGGATTGCCCTGCATCGCCACGTGGTGCCCTGACGCCACCACCGCTGGGCTCGGGCTCGGTACACTCTCGGCGCGCCGCCGCAAGAGACCGGTCAACTTGCCGGGGAGGGTGATCAAACCACCAGGAAGAAAGAGAATCGTGAGCAGCATGGTAATGGCAAAGAAAATGGTCTCATATTGCCTGGTGGCCTCGCTACCCCGGAAGATCTCAGGGAGCCATGAGAGAAAAGCCGCACCCACGATTGGACCCCAGAAGTTTCCCCGTCCCCCAACGTAGTTATACACCAGGATGTTGGTCGCCATCAGGAAGTCGAACGTCGGGGGAAAGAGAAAGCGCACGAAGTGCGCGTAGAATGCGCCAGCCACACCAGCGAAAAAACACCCCACGGCAAACGCCAGGAGTTTATAGGCAGCGACGTTCACTCCGAGCGACAGCGCCAGATTATCGGCCATGCCAATGCTCTTCCAGATGAGTCCCAGGCGACTGTACTCCAGCTTGTAGAGGATGAGCAGGATAACCACCATGAGGCCCAGCGCCAGGTAGCACTGGTCTGTCTTCGTGGTCAGGAGCATCCCCAGGAGACTCGGCTTGGGAATACCACTCAACCCACTCATGCCGCGCGTCAGAGAGACCCAGATCTGCACAATGAGGCGGATCGCCTCCACAAAGGCCACCGTCACCATGGCAAAATAGACCCCACGCAATCTGAGCGAAGGATACCCCATGCCTATCCCAACGACCGTCGCCAGGATCGCCCCACCCACGAGGGACAATTCAAACGGTATCCCAAGGTTTTTGGCCAGCAGTGCTGAGGTGTAAGCCCCTACTGACATAAACGCCGAGTGCCCGATGTTCAACTGGCCACACATGAGGGACAGCCGCAGACTCGACGCCAGGATCACATTGGTGAAGACCAGCGCCAGCAGATGGGCATAATAGTTTCCACCCAGAGCAATGAGGAAAAGCAGGGCGAGGAGGACAACTGCCAGCAGCGTGACGGTGCGAATATTAGACTTCATGGCCGAAGAGTCCAGTGGGTTTAAAGAGTAACAACAGGATAATGAACACAAAGCTCAGGAGAAACGCCGGCTCCAGGCCCAGTACAGTCGCCACGATCGAGTCGATCTGCCCCAAGATCAGGCCTCCGAGAATCGCGCCTGGAATGCTCCCCAAGCCCCCGAGAATGATAATGATGAACGCTTTGAGCAGCGGTTGTTCACCCATCATAGGGTCGAGCTTGAAGATCGGTGCCATCAAGGCCCCACTCGCCGCCGCCAGGGCAAACCCCACACCAAAGGCGAGAGCATTGACGACATTGACGTTCACCCCCTGCAAGGCCGCGGCTTCTTTGTCCTGCTCGATGGCGCGCATGGCAGCCCCCATCCTGGTCTTGTTGATGAACAGATATAAGCCGAGGACGAGCACGCTTGCCACAGGAATGATGACCAGGCGTTCTACAGAAATACCTACCCCAAGGATGGTATACATACCGTGAAACACGGTCGGCACGTGCTTATCGAGCGTGCCAAAGACAGGATAGCCTATGGCTTGCACAAACGTCGTGACGGCGATGAGCGCCACCAGCGTAGGTTCGATCCCACCTTTGATTGGGCGATAAATACAGCGCTCGATCACAAAGCCAAACGCTCCCAGCAGGAGCATGGCCAGGAAGAACGAGAGCACATAGGGCACACCCCACTGACCAAAAAAGTAGTAGATGACAAAGGCGCCCAGCATGTACACGGCCCCGTGGGTGAAGTTGATGATGTGCATCATGCCGAACATGAGCGTCAGTCCCAGGGCCATTAAGATATAGGTAGAGCCCAGAGACAGCCCGATCACCATACTCTGGATCAGGAGGGCAAATGTCATAGAGTCTCACCTTCTCTGCACGCCCGCTCCAGAAGGAGAGGGCGTGCACCGCCCGCTAGTTATGTGGCGGCTGCAGTTGCACAATCAGTGTCGCCACACCGCCCTTCACCTCGGAGAAAGGCATGGCATAGATGATCTGGTTGTTCGTGCCGTAGAAGTCCTTGCCCCCGTAGTGCGCCTTCCCCCAGAGGTTGTCAAACTCGACGGTTTGCAGGGCCTGAGCGATCTTTTTAGGCTCGAGGCTCTGGGCTTTCTTCACGGCCGCTATGAAGGCAAAAGCCGGATTGGCAAAGTCAATACTGGTGGCGTTCCACTCGCCATACTTCTTAGTGTAACGCTCCTTCCAGCTCTTAACCGACTCTGGCAGCGGGTTTTCCACATAGCCGTGGACCCACGTGCCTTCAACGTTCTGCTTCCCGGCAATGCCAGCCACGACTGAAGTATCGACCTGGCCGATATGGATGAACCGCCCCTTGAAGCCGAGTTCGCGCGCCTGCTTGATGATCAGTCCGACGCTGCCGGCCGGTGCCGCGTTCACACTGATGATATCTGGATTCTGTGCCAGCATGCGCAGCAAGATAGGATTGAAGTCGGTCAGGCCACGCTCGAAGAACTCCTTCGCCACGGTCTCATAGCCCAACTTCTCAGTGTATTGCGTTTCCACCTTGATGGACCACCAGCCGGTGTCATCGTTTGGACTGATCGTCGCGAGCCGTTTGATCTCCGGATGATGTTCCTTGACCCACTTCCAGAAGGTGGCGGTCTCAGGCGGGGACGGGAAGCTGTGAAAAGTCAAGGGATTCTTCGGGCTCACCAGCCCTTCCGCATAAGCCAGCGGCAGTTCCAGTACTCCCGCTTCATTGACCGCTTCCTCATTGGCCTTCGCCACAGCGCCACCAAGGATCGAGAGATATTTTACATCGTCCTTGGAGATGAGGCGGTTCACCGTGGCCACGCCTTCGGCAATGACGTACTTATGATCATAGGCCACCACCTGCAATGTATATTTCTTGCCTCCGACATCGAGTCCCCCCTGGCTGTTGATTTCGTCGAAAACCAGCTCAATAGCCTGCTTGTGCGGAATCCCCCAGGCCGCCGCCGGACCAGAGAGGGGGGTTGATATACCGAATTTGATCACATTATCAGCGGCCCTCACCTGGCCCGGGCCACTGGCCAGGAGGGCTAATGCAGCACATAACGTGAAACTCAGGAGTGTGATGAACCTTTGCATCAGTATGTCCCCCTTGACATGGGCATCCTCGCTGCCATGTGACCCCTGTATAAAACCACCATATACCGTGGTGTGCAACGGCATCGCACTATAGAAAACACGCCCGCTCTTGTCAACGCTAATCGCGTGCACCACACCGGGCGCAGTTGGCGGGCAACAATCCGCACGCAACGGCAGGAGATTGCTGACCTCCTCGAGCAAAGTCTCTCCCTACGGCGTACCATGCCGGATGCCCTGGGGACCCGTTATGCGCTGGCCCGTGAACACGCCAGCGCCCACACACGCTTGCCTCTGGCCATCTTCTCCGAGACTTGCCCGTGGACGCCTGAACAGGTGCTCGATACAGACCTCTGGCCACAGGGACAACTGAGTGTTTTTGCCTGGGATATCGATGCGTGATGCTACCCCATCAGTGGTCGTCAAGTCCTATGACCTCGAAACACTCAAGGTGGGGCGGACCAAGCACCATTCCTTTGGGAAGGGGCTCGCCGCGATGGGCCTGGACAAAACTTTCGGATTCTGTCCAGGCCAGAAATGCCTCTTTCGATGCCCACGTCGAATGTGAGACATAATGAATAGTCCCATTATGGCTTTCCCCACGAAGGAGCTGAAAGGACTCGAAGCCTGGTGCGCCCTGTAAATAACTCCGACGCCGGCGCCAGCGCTCTTCAAAGGGTTCTGCCTGGTCGGCAGCAATCTGAAAATTGTTCATGGCAATATAACGCATGGCTTTCTCCTTATGCTGCACCCGCTGCCTATTCCAGCCTAGACCTCTCGACGCTCCAGGAGTTGTAATAACACGCCGTGCGTGGCTCTCGGGCTCACGAAGGCGAGACGTTGCCCAGTAGAACCTGTCGCCACATGCACGCGCGCCCCCTGGCTTTGTAAGGTGGCGATCGCGTCATCAAAATTGTCAACCTCGAGCGCCAGGAGATACATTCCTCCGCCCTGCTTGGCTAAAAAATCGGCTACCGGACCTTGTTCTGAGAGCGGTGTGATGAGTTCGATGTGCGCATCGCCAATCTGCAAAAAGGCATTGCGAATCCCCAGCGCTGGGACGTCGCCGCCGCTGACCTTCTCGAGACCAAAATTGTGCTGATAGGTCGCCACCGCAGCATCCAGGTCTTTGACGGCAATGGCTATGTGATCGATGCGTTTTGCTTTCATTGCTGTGCTCTCTCATGGTAGGATAGAATTGAGCGCTGGACAAAGGTCCTGCAGTAGCCGCTCTGTGTGTAGGTTTTGGGCTCCTCTCGTGTCCTCCAGGGCAGTAGGGTTATAGCAGAAAAGCGCCACACAACGCAACCACACGGGGAGCCCGCAGCGTTCGAGGGTCGTCGGCAGGCAGCAATTTTGCTACAATGCGGCCCTGGCATGAGCCAGCCTGCAGCAGTCCGACGGCGTGTGAGATGGAGGCGATAGGCGTACTTCCTGTGATAGAGACTGATACTCCATCTTAAGAGTAGAACTATGCGCGCCGTGGCAGTTCTGTCACGCCGCATACTGAGGCGTACAGAATGTATGACACACACCACAACCAATGCTGAGACCTTACAGTTGCCATTGTATGAGCGTATTGCAACGGAACTGTCCCTCAAGCCTGAGCAAGTGCAACGCACCGTGGCGTTGCTCCTCGATGACGCGACGGTGCCTTTTATTGCTCGCTATCGCAAAGAGGCCACTGGGAACCTGGATGAGGAACAGATTCGTCGTGTTGCGGAGCGCCATAAATATTATCAAGAGCTGGAGCAGCGTCGTACCACTATCCTAACGACACTGACCGAACAGGGGAAGCTCAGCGATGCACTCCGGGAGCAGATCCTGACTTGCTTTAACAAAGTAGAGCTCGAAGACCTGTATCTGCCCTATCGTCCCAAGCGTCAGACCAAGGCGAGCATAGCGATCGAGCGTGGTCTGGAACCCCTGGCGCGTTTTCTCTGGGAACAGCAGCCTAGCGACCAGGGTATTCCAGAGCGAGCGGCGAGCTTCGTAGACCCTGAAAAAGGTGTGGCGAATGTGGAAGAAGCCCTGGCAGGGGCGGGACACATCATTGCCGAGTGGATTGCAGAGCGTGCTGATGTGCGGCAGGTGTTGCGCAGCCTCATGTTTGCTGAGGGAAAAGTGCGCTCCACTGTAGCCCAGGGCAAGCAGGACCACAAGACCAAATTCCAGGACTACTACGATTTTCAGGAGTCCGTCGCCACTATTCCCTCGCACCGTATGCTCGCCATCCTACGCGGGGTGCGCGAAGAGGTGCTGTCCATGGGGATTGAGATTGACACCGCGAAGGCGCTCGCCCTCGTGCAGAGCCGCGTCATCCAGGAGCGCGAGACGCCCTTTGTGCCGTATCTGCTGGCCTGCTGCGAGGATGCCTATCATCGCTTGCTCTTCCCGTCGTTGCAGAATGAGGTGCGCAGAGCCCTTAAAGACCGGGCGGATGCAGAAGCGATCACCGTCTTTCAGGGGAACCTGCGGAGTCTCCTCATGGCCCCACCACTCGGGTCGTACGGCATACTCGGCGTTGATCCAGGTCTGCGTACGGGCTGTAAGCTGGCGGTGGTGGATGAGACGGGCAAATTTCTGGAACATGCGACGATCTATCCGCTTGCCCCGCGGCACGATAGCGCTGGCGCTGAGCAGGTCTTGCAGGACCTGATGAGCCGCTACACCATCAAGGCGATAGCGATAGGCAATGGTACGGGGTCGCGCGAAACGGAAGCCTTTGTCCGCCAATTTCTCAAGAAACAAGCGCAGGATGTGATCTGTATCGTGGTGAATGAGGCCGGTGCATCGGTCTATTCCGCCTCGAAGCTCGCCCGACAAGAATTCCCCGCTCTGGACGTAACGATACGGGGGGCGATTTCCATTGCCCGCCGTCTGCAAGATCCCCTGGCAGAGCTGGTCAAGATTGATCCGAAATCGATTGGCGTGGGGCAGTATCAGCATGACGTGGAGCAGAAGCGTCTGCGTCGGAGCTTGGAGGAAGCCGTCGAATCGTGCGTCAATCGCGTCGGTGTCGACGTGAACACCGCCTCGGCAGAGCTCTTGCAATATGTGGCAGGGCTGAACATGCGCCAGGCGCAAAATCTGGTGGCCTATCGCGATGCCCATGGTCGCTTGCGGAGTCGCCAGCAATTCTTACAGGTAGAAGGACTCGGAGAGAAGACCTTTCAGCAAGCGGCAGGCTTTTTACGTATCAAGGATGGCGAGCAGCTCCTCGACAGTACGGCCGTGCATCCTGAAACCTATGCGGTGGTCGAACGTATGGCGGCATCCCTGGATGTCCCAGTGGCCACGTTGGTCGCCAACGTCGAGTTGATTAATAGCCTCGATCTGCAGCAATTTGTCGATACCCAGGTGGGCATGTTAACCCTCCAGGACATTCGTGAGGAGTTGCTGAAACCCGGGCGTGATCCACGTGCCCAGTTCGTCATGCCGCACTTTCGTGATGATGTGACGTCCCTGGAACATTTGCAAGAAGGCATGGTGCTAGAGGGCATGGTCAGTAACGTCACCAATTTTGGCGCTTTTGTGGACATTGGGGTGCATCAGGATGGGCTGGTGCACATTTCAGAGCTGTCGCAGCGCTATGTGCGTGACCCGCGGGACGTGGTGCAGGTAGGGCAGGTCGTGAAGGTACGGGTCCTCAGTGTGGACGTTGCCTTGCAACGCATCTCGCTATCAATGAAGGGCTTACGGCCTACCTCAGGGCCGACGGAGGGGCCCCAGAAAGAAGCAGCGGGAAGAGAGCCGACGGCTCCGGCACGACGTCGACGGAAGAGAGTTGCTCCACCCCCTAAGCCCTCTGCTGCCCCACCTCCAGAGACAGACATGGCGGAAAAGCTACGGGCCCTGCAAGCCCATTTTCAGAGCCCGGGACGATCCTGAGTCAGGTTCTTTCTGTTGCCGCGGAGACGTCGCATGCCAGATAGTTATATTCAAGAGCTCTTTGCAGACCGTATTGGTGGGAGGAATTACGGCAAAGGGACCGCCGTCTATAAATTTGAAAAAATTCGGCGAGCCCGTGATGCCGCGGTGCAGGCGCGCCCTGATCTGGCGTTGATCGATATGGGCGTGGGTGAGCCTGACGGGATGGCCTATCCTGGCGTGGTCAATGCTCTCAGTGAGCAGGCCGCCATGCCGGAAAACCGTGGTTACTCAGACAATGGCCTCCCGGAGTTCAAAGAAGCGGTCGCACGCTATATGGCACGTGTCTATGGTGTCGAGGATCTCGACTCAGACACGGAGATTAACCATGCCGTGGGCGCGAAAAACGCCCTGGCCTTCTTGCCGACCTGTTTCATCAATCCCGGTGATGCCATTATCATGACCACTCCTGGTTACCCGGTTCTGGGTACCCATGCACGCTGGTACGGCGGTACGGCCTACACCCTGCCATTGCACGAGGAACACCACTACCTACCTGATCTCCAGAGCCTCACACCGACGCAATTGGCGCACGCCAAAATTCTCCTGCTGAACTATCCGAACAACCCCACTGGAGCTGTAGCGACGCGTGAGTTCTTCACTGAGGTCGTCGATTTTGCCAGGCAACATCACCTCATCGTCGTGCAAGACGCGGCTTATGCAGCACTCGTGTTCGAAGGCAAGCCGCTGAGCCTGCTCTCCATCCCCGGTGCCAAGGACGTGGCGGTGGAGATTCACAGTATGTCGAAAGCGTTTAATATGACGGGCTGGCGCCTGGCCTGGATCTGCGGGAATGCCCTGGTGGTCCGCGCCTTTGCTGACGTCAAGGATAATTTTGACTCGGGGCAGTTCAAAGCGATTCAGAAGGCCGCCATGTACGCTTTACAGCATCCCGAGATCACGCTGGAGATCGCTGAGAAATACAGCCGGCGTCTTGACATGCTGTCCCAGACCTTGAATGCCGTGGGTTTCCGCGCCAAAAAGCCGGCTGCATCTTTCTTCCTCTATGTGCGGGCGCCGCGCGGCATCGTGGGAGGGCAGCGCTTTGCGAGTGGGGAGGATTTCTGCCAGTACCTCATCCGCGAGAAATTGATCTGTACCGTCCCCTGGGATGAGGCTGGACCCTATATCCGGCTGTCCGTGACCTTCGAAGCCTCCTCTTTTGAGGAGGAAAGGCAGGTGGTAGCCGAGATTGGCAGGCGTCTATCCGATGTGCAATTTGAGTTTGAGTAGACGGTCACGTTGCGTGTGCTAGCTACCCTCTTGCCCCTCTCCCGAACAGGGAGGGGGGAAGGGAGGTGCGCTGCTCACCCTGTAAGACCTAACTCTGCCTGTAAGTCCTGTACCACTTGCTCCCGACTGCGGGTCTGCCATCGCCGCCGCCGACCTATTGGCTCATTTTCAATTTCAGGGACCACTTTCATCGCTACAAAGACCGGACCTGGTTGATCCAGTATTGCTTGAATATTGCTGGCAAAGTCCTCCAGCTTCTCGAAAGCGAAGGTGCGCGGATATCCAGCGCCACGTGCCATCACGTCGTAGGCCACGTTCTTGGCATTGGGCACGGGCTGTCCGCCAGTGGTGGCGTAGCATTCGTTGTCGAGCAGGAAGTGATAGAAATTTTTGGGCGCCTGCTCGGCAATCGTCGGTAATATCCCGAGATTCATCAGCAAGTCACCCTCAGAATCAAACACGATGACCTTTGTATCCGGCTGCGCTAACGCGAGACCGCAGGCAAACGACGCATGACCGCCCATGGCCGGATCACCCAAGGGCACGTCCCGACTGGGTTGCGTGCTGAGCGACACCCAGTGACGACCGCCTCGCCCAGGCACGACAATCGCATCACCACGATACTGCTGGAAGATTTCGAGCATATCTGCCGTTCGGAACATAGCTGCCTCCGGAGCCTGAGAGCTTAGCCCTACCGATTAAAGCCGTGGTATTCGTCGCCAACGAGCACGGCGACCGGTCTTTTGGTCTTTTTTGCCTCTTCAAAGGCCACGGAAATCCGTGGCGCATCAGCGCTGGTTTCGACCAGGTAGTAGTTAATACCAAAGGCATGCAAGAAGCGCTCGGTGTACGAGGCGGCGGTATCCTGGGTGATGCCGTGCCGGGTCCATCCCCGGTACCCGACCATTAGCACCACGGGAATATTCAGACCCAGTCCCCAGCCACGGAGAGAGTCTCCAGATTCCATCAAGCCAGTGTTTTGGATAAGGATGATAGGGGTTTTTCCACCTGCGGAGAGACCAGCCGCCATCGAAAACGCCAAACCTTCGCGGCTCACCGGAACGAGCCGGAGCGACGGCTCGGCCTGCATCAGCAGATACAACCAGTTAGTCTCACTGTCAGGCAACCAGACCACGTGCGTCACCCCGTTCTTTTTCATTTCCTCCAGGACAATGTCCGGGCTGAGTGCAGCTTCTTGGGCTTGTGCCATCAGGCACCTCCTTCTGTCCACATGCTGTTACAGGGCTGCCTGCACGCGCTGGCGGAAGTCTTCTGCTCCTAGCCGCAAGAGCCCCAGGGCGGAAATGGTTATGAAGTTGGCCCCAAGCTTGATAAACTCGGCGATGCCAGCCGCATCGGCAGGGGAATTGCCACCTGCTCCGACCAGTTTACCACCGGCCCTGATTTTAGGAATGACTTGACGCATGAGCTGCCGCACTGCGGCGGCACCGGGATTGCCCATGCTCTGTCCCAGATCACCAGAGGCAACGTGCAGCACGTCGACCCCAGGCACGGTCAGAATCGCCTCGAGATTGTTGACTGCTTCCATCTCTTCGATCATCGGGATTACCAGGAGCTGGGCGTTAATCCAGCGCGTCGACTCCTCCCGTGATACCCCGACCCCATAATCGTGAGCGCGCCCGCCTCCCACACCGCGGTGTCCCTCTGGATAGTACCGCGCCGCCCGGGCCACTGCTTCAGCGGCCTCAGGGGTATTGACATGCGGCACGATGATGCCTTGCACGCCCCGGTCCAGAAAACGCAGAATGGTGGAATCCTCATGATTCGGAATGCGCGTGATCGGGGTGATGCCAAACACTTCGGCAGCGCGCACCATGTGTTCCACCTCGTCCAGGTCCATAGGACCGTGCTCACAGTCGATCATGACAAAGTCGTAGCCGATGGCTCCAAACAATTCCACGAGGTCGGGTGCATTGCGGCTGATGATGGCGCCGAACACAACCTTCCCCTCGGTCAGTTTTGCCTTGGTGGTGTTGATACGCATAGCGCTCCAGTTCTCCTCCTGTCGTTGCTCATGGGTGGCATGCGCTGCACGCAAGAGGCCCCATGCCACTGTTGCCCGCAGCGATTATAGCAGGGTTGCTACCGTTTGCCC
>JBMDXC010000239.1:0-8108 GCA_048594805.1 Candidatus Entotheonellaceae bacterium
TTCGGCGCTGGGGGCCTCGTACAAACAATACGACTTCTTGCGGTCGGTGCTGAGGAAAGAGAACAGCCACTGTACGCCAACATCGGCGTTGATGAGCTCGATCTCTGAGGCGCGGTCGCGTGTCATCTCTATTTGCTCGGCGAAGTGCCGTTCGATCACAAATAGAGGCATATGCGTCTCCTCGTGAGAGTGAGCATCTCATGTAAGATGTCTAGGGTACAATCAACTATTACCCACAAATCAGATGACTGAAATTAGGCCCCTCTCAGGGACCATTGCTCGTGGATGTTATAGTATGACACACAACCCTGCTAACACGCGACGCACTGCGGTCGCGCTGAAATACGATGCGGCCACCGAGAACGCTCCCAAAGTTATTGCCAAAGGGCGTGGCCTGGTGGCCGCGAAGATCATGGCGCTGGCGCGTGAGCAGGGTATCCCCATGCGCGAAGACCCTGATCTGGTACGGATGCTGACGCAGATCGACCTCGATCAAGAAATCCCTCCAAGCCTCTACAAGGTGGTTGCTGAGCTTTTAGCATTCGTCTACCGCCTGAACCAAAGCTATCAACGTCCCGGTAGTGTGTGACTTTTGGGAAGCCTCATCCTTAGCTGCGAGCCACCTGTACCATGGCAGCATCGAACGCCTTCGCTGTTTCTGCCACATCGCCGTCGCTGTGCACCAGTGAAATATAGCCCTTGGAGGCAGGCTTGAGCACACCATGGTTCAGGATCTCGCGATGAAAGATTCGCTGTTTGTGGGCATCGCCGGTCAACGTATCCCGGTACGTGTGTATCGGCTGGGATGTGAACACCACATGATATAGCGGGCCGTCGCCCAGCACCTGCCCAGCGACACGGTGTTCTTGCAGGGTAGCTTGCAGGATGGCCCGTAATTGCTGTCCCAGTTCATGGAGGCGTTGATACGTCCCAGGCTGCCGTAACACCGCGAGGGTAGCGAGTCCGGCAGTGGCCGCAATCGGATTGCCATTGAGCGTGCCCACCTGGCCAATCGATACCCCGTCTTTGTTAGGTTGGACAAAGGCCGACATCATCTCGGCCTTGCCGACCACGGCAGCGAGGGGATAGCCACCGCCAACGATCTTGCCAATCGCTGCCAGATCAGGGGTCACGCCGTAGTATTCCTGGGCCCCGCCGTAGGCAAACCGGAAGCTGGTCACCACTTCGTCGAAAATCAGGGGAATGCCATAATGGGCTGTCACCTCCCGCAGCCCCTGCAGGAAGCCTGGCACGGGTGATAGCATGCGCTGGAAAGGCTCGACAATGACCGCGCCGAGATCCTGATGAGAGCGTGCAATAATAGCCGTGGTCTGGTCAAGATCATTGAAAGGCGCAATCAAGACCTCGTTTTCCAGACTCTGGGGAATGCCCGCCGAGCCGCGCACCGCGCGTGGCAACTCGCTCGGTGGCTGCCCTTCGGTGCTCATCATGGCGTAGTCATGGCTGCCATGAAAGGCCCCTTCGAATTTCAAGATTTTGTCACGACCACGAAAGGCGCGTGCCACGCGCAAGGCAAAAAACGTCGCCTCAGTCCCCGAGGACGTAAAGCGTACCTGTTCGGCACACGGCATGGCGTCGACAATGGCTTCAGCCAGCCGGATGGCCTTTTCGTGCAGATAAAAAAAGGTCGAGCCCTTGCTGAGTTGCTCCTGGACTGCTGCCACCACTGCAGGGTGGGCATGCCCGAGAATCATAGGACCCGAGCCGAGTAAGTAATCAATCCAACAGTGCCCTTCCACGTCATAGACCCGTGTTCCCTGGCCGGCCGCAATGACAAAGGCCTGCTCTGGGGGCAGGACGACGTTGCCGTTCGAACCGCCGGGAAGAACACGTTGCGCTGTTGCTAACAACTCTTGATGGGCAGGACTTTGTGCCAAGGCCATGATAGTGCTCCTGATGGCAGGCATACCCAAGCCATCGACAATGAGGCCACTCATACAACCCTCTCCCATACACACGCTCTGGAGAGGATGCCAGGACGGGCATTGTACTGACAATACCCAGACAAGACAATTGGCTGGCACACGGCATGCCTCTTGGGCACTTTTCATGATCTATCGTACAGCGTCAGCATGCTATCGCTGGGACGCATGCGCCGTGGCACCGACACTTGCGTACTGGCGCCAGGGTACCTGCTGGCGCCGTAGCCGCAACAGAGCCAACGTCTGCAAGAGGCGATAGCACGTACGCCGGAGGGCATAGAGGAGTACTGAGGCGGCAGATGCTGCTTGTGGGAGGCATCGTCAGGACGCGTTACCAAGCATCTAGAGCGAGGTGTGAGCAGCGCTGACACAGAGAAAGCTGTTGCAGGAGGCAGGGGATGTGGGGCGGTGAGGACAGTAGAGCCATTGTAAGGGGTGGAGAGGACTCCGCAAGCGTCAGGGCTTATCGCACGACAAAAATGCACATGGCTGCACAAAAATGCTTGCTCTCCGCGCCCAGTTCACGTACCATACTTCTCGCCAGGTACGTGCCCGGAGCATGGGTACAGATGGAGCCACTGAAGGGCCAGCGAGGCAGCTTTGGCCGGCAACCCTCGCTAGCCCCCTCCCACGAGGCGTAGGCTCATGGCGTCACTTATTATAGAGTATTTCCAGGGCGATGTGTGCACCTTTTTTGTGTCTGAACCCAGCATACTTGCTGCCTCGTCTGGGATGGATGTTATTTGGCGAGGTGGGAAGCCTGCTCAGGGCTTAGAAAAAGGATACAACTTTCCTCAGCTACATTCCTCCCTATCTTAACCATGCGGCAAACGGAAATATATTCCCTTTTTAGGGCATCCAATGGTTTTTCGGGATAGGGGATATCCCTCTCTGAAGCCCTTCGGGTAATAGAAGATAGTTTCTGTCGCCAACCGACCCCATGAGACCTCTCTCGAGAAAGCCCGCACGAGAGCCAGCCCGCGAAGCACTCACCCAGTTCTCGTCCAGGCGTGCTCCAACGCTCCCTGGCAGCGCCTGGGGCATCTCCATCACACGAGGCGCCAGACCAGCGCCAGGTGGTAGGCGAGGACCACTCCATAGCCGAGAGCCAGCCCGTGCAGGCCGCGAGCGGCCAGCGGGAATTGTTGATGGACCGCCAGAAACCATACCACCACGCCGGTGATGCTGAGCTTGCAGGTGACAAAGACAGTGGGGCCGTGCGCCAGGGCCAGGTGCATCAGCGGATTTGCCTCACTCCCACCATCTTGCAGGTGCAGCAGGGTCAAGACGGCATCCAGGATGGAGCCCACGTAGACCAAGACTGCCAATCCCACGGTCCGCCACGCCAGACAATCGACATACGCCCGGTGTCCCTCCCCAGAACGCCGAAAGCCTTGTCTGCGGCCCTGCCAGCGGAGCGCACTCCAGAGTGTTGTGGGGCGCGCCCGACGATCCACCAGGCAACGCCGTTCGAGAGACTGCCTGTGCTCTGCGTGTGACATAACTGCCCTGGCCTCCCTGATATCATCCCTGTGTGACGCGGCTGTGATCATCGTTATGTGTTCGCCTCTGGCTCTCAGGAGGAGAGCATAGAGGTATGTGTGGGGAGTCCATAACGACAGAGTTCGAGGTCCATAATACTCCTGTGCGGCGGACGAAGCCCGTGGAACAAAGCCTGCTACTACGGATGCGCACGAGACTCACTAGGCTCATCAACAGCCTGCCGGGCAATGTGTGTGCAGCGATCACACGCAGTCGGGGTCACTTTGTGGTCGGCACAGGCAATGTGCTCAGCCTCGAGCATGTCACAGAGACGCTGGACCATATCCACGTACATGCGGGACCACGTGCTCCAGGCCTGGCGTTGCGGATCAAACAGCCGTTCATGTAAGTAACAGTAGGGGATAGACATACCTGATTCCATGCTTCCAGGGTTCTTCAACCTTGAGACTGCTCTCGATTGGAACGCGTTGCGCATGGCTTGACAGCGCCGCGCCCCTCGCCTATCGGTGCTGATGCTTCAGCTCTCTGAGCGGACTCCCGACCATCGTGCCGCAGAGGTCTTGTCACTCGATGTATAGCGTGCGGCAGGCAGACGGGGAACCGTTGCTTGCCCGTGCAGACTACACCGGTCACACTGTGTGGCCTGGCCCGTCGCCTGCCCATGCAGCGTGTGGCCCATCGAATTTGGACACGCACCATGCAGGCGGATTCCACAGCAGAGACAGTGTATGGCAACGCCTTTACAGTAATGTCCTTCTTGCTTTATAAAAAGCTAGGGGATGAGTATAGACAAGTCAGATTATAGTTTCAAATAAATTATTAATCTTTGATATAAAATGAACCCTGCATGGCTAGAACATGCCAACGTGTTCAGCACCAATGATGCTGGCAGGGGTCAATTAGGCGATACGTGGTACAGAGCAGGAAACGACCGTCATTGTGACGGTGGTGCTTGCTGGGAAGGTCTAGCAACCAGAAGCTGCCAAGGATACAGAGCGTGGTGCATAGAGAAACGGGTAGTGCTTTTCCATGGGGACTCGCCCGAGTATGAGACACCACGGACAAGAGCTTGCTGTCTCATTTAAATATGGAATCGCGACGCAAACGATTCGCCTCAAGGCGCGACGAAACCGTCAGACTGCCACGCGGAGCTGGGGCGCCACCGCGTGGGCGAACAGGTACAGGGAACGCACGACGTTTTCCGGGGCGATGCCTCCGCCCACATTGGGTTCAATAATGAATCCAGACAAGCCCAACGCCTGCTGCGCAGTGCGTAGGCGTTCGACAACGTCTCTGGGCGTGCCGAATACGACGCGTTCCTGCAAGAGTTCCTCATAAGTCAAGGTCGCCAACTGCGCGGCCCGCGCCGTGCGTTCAGCGCTGTCGAACTGCTGGGCACTGCGCAGGTAACCCTGGCGCAGGCGTTCGTAGTAGGGCATCACACTCGGGTGGGGGTCGGCCTGGGCTTGCTCCAGGGTGTCGGCCACATAGATCGGGAGCCGGAGCCGCACCTCACCCTGACCAGGGTGGCCGGCGGCCTGCCAGGCTGCCTGATATGCGGCAATGACCGGCGCGAGTTCGGCCATAGGGGTGCCAATGAGCGCCACCAGTAACCCGAGCCCCATGCTCCCGATAGTCACAAAGGTGTCATGCGTAGCCGCAGCCTGGTGTAACGGCGGGTGGGGATGTTGCAAGGGCCTGGGAAGCACCTCGACATCCCGACAGGTATAAAACCGACCGGCATAGGAAAATCGTGGTTGGGTCCAGGCTAGGCGCATGACGTCCAGGTATTCCTGGAATCGCGCCCGACTCTCTGCATAGGGAATGTCATAGCCTTCATACGCCCGAGGGAAACTGCTCCGGCCAATCCCGAGGTCGAGGCGCCCCTGGCTCAGATGATCGAGCGTGGCGACCTCTTCCGCTAGGCGCACCGGGTGCCCCAGGGGGAGCAGGAGGACCGCTGTACCAATACGGATCCGGCTCGTCCGCATGGCGATCGCCGTGGCCAGCAGCAGGGGGGCGGAGCCGACGGACGGGACTAGGGCAGCACTCCCTGGGGGAGAAAAGTGGCGCTCCGCCAGCCAGATGCTGTCAAAGCCTAAGGTTTCTGCCTGATCGGCTGCCGCCAGCACGGCGTCAAACGCCTCCCGTTGTGTTTGGCCTTCGCGGTAGTCGCTATCCATCATCAACCCAATATCCATACCCATTGTCCTTTATCCGCCCAGGCAGTCGTGCCATGCGCCGCTCTCGGTCCGGGCCGTGCGGTATTCAGAGCCCGTGACGCGGCCGTGTGCTTCTGGAGATTGTATCGGTATGGGTCTGGGTAGGCAACAGAGGTATCCTGCCCTTGCTTCTTTCTGAGTATGGACCTCGACAGGGCTCTGGCGCCTCTGCTATACTGCCCATTCGTACAGTAGAGAGGGCAAGCGCAGGGATAAGGAGAGCACGAGCGTGGAGCATCATCTCGATACAGGTATGCAGGCCGGCACCATCACGGCCCTCACGGTGCAGCAACACCAGCCGACGCATGTGTCGGTCTTTCTGGACGGGGCGTTTGCCTTCGGCGTCTCGCAGGAACTCGTGCGCGAGTGGGGACTATGGGTAGGGCGTCGGCTGAGCGTGGCAGACCAGGTGCGCCTGGCAGCCGCTGAGCAGCTCCTGGTGGCCCAGACAACCGTCCTGCAGTACCTGGCCGCCCGTCCACGTACAGCTCACGAAGTCCGGCAGAAGCTGCGCCGGAGCGGGGTGGCGGACCAGGTGGCGGAGCAAGTCATTGCACGCCTCCAGGCCCGCGGTGCCATCGACGATGCGGCCTATGCGCACGCCTATCTCACCTCTCGTCTCGCCAGCCGTGGCTACGGGCCGCAACGCCTGCGCCGGGAGCTGCAGCAGCGCGGCATTGGCCGCGCGCTTGTCGAGGACGTCGTGCAGCAGGATCTCGCTGCAGAGGATGTCCTGACAGCGGCGCGGGCGCAGGCCGCAAAACGCTGGCCCCGCCTGGCCCGTGAAACCGACCTTGCCAAGCGCCGGCAGAAACTCTGGGCGTTCCTGCATCGGCGCGGCTTTCCCGCCGCCATCGTGCAGCAAGTCCTCACGGAGATGGTCGAGGAGACAGCCGCAGGAGGGGAAGCCTAGTCTCCCAACCGTTCCCGAACTCTCAAGCAGTGAAGGGTACCATGATGAAAAGAGCCATGCTATTGGTCACACTTGTACTTCCTGTGTGGATGGGTACAGCCATGACTGCGCGGGCGCAGGAGCAGGCGATTGCTGGGGATCAGGGGCCCCAATGGCGCTATATCCACCTCTCCGGGTCGGCTCCCGCGGTCCCTATACGCATTGTGGGCCAGGATGAGCCATGGGAGCTCGTGGTCCAAGATATCCAAACACGCCTCAGCCCCTACATAGCTGGGCGAGCCATACGTGTCGGATTCTATGGCCACGGCGCCTTTGTCAAGCCGAGAGAGGTGCTGCACGCCCTCCCATTCGTGGCTGCCCTGGGTGAGGCGGCAGCCATGGACGTGATGGTGTTCCCACACTGGCGGTTTCCTGATACCCCTCCCTGGCTGGCTCTCCCCCGCTATCTCCTCCAGGCCCAGCTCAGCCAGGGGCTCCCACGCTCTGTGGAGTCCGTGCTAGAACTCATGCGGCACACCGCGCGACAGTTCGCCTTGGAGCACCGCGCGGCGACAGCGCATGCGGCGGTGCGCCTGGCGGAAGGTCTGAGTGCCTTTCACAGACAGCACATAACCCCCTCACTGGCTGCGTTCAGCGCCAGTGCGCTGGTGCTGGTGCGTCTGGGAGAGATCATGGAGCAGGGCCAGCTGTCGGATGGCCACACCCGCATTCCCGTAGCGGACTCTATACGTCAGGGCGTCTATATGCACAACGTGGTCACGTTTGGCTATCCCCTGCCGAACGGGCAGGTCTCTGCGGCGCTCCGGCAGCGCATCCGCGGGACCTTCATGAATGTGGTGCCGGCACACTGTGAGCAGCAATGGCAGGGCAATTTTCTCCTCTACGGAGAGGTGGAGAACCTCCCCGTCTCCTGGGCGCCAGCGCATGTCGATTGGCCGCGCCTGGCACCGCAGGGCCCAGAAGTCGCGGCGCTCGGAGCCCTGCTGGGAGGCCGAGACCTGGCGCTCGCGGAGCGCCGACACGCTGTGCCTGGGCAAGGTCAGGAGGGAGACCCGCTGGGCAGACAGTTGTGGGAGCCGGTCTGTGCAGCGCTGCAGCGCTTTGACCCCGCTGGAGCATTCAAAGCTCTCAACTGATCCTCGCACAGCAGAGGCCACATGGACAGGAAGGATCGTTAGGAATAAGCAACGCGGCACGGGTTGTGGTAACCCATTCCAGCTTATCACAACCTGCCACAAACAACCCCACATTATCAATGAGATAGAGCAAGAGATCTTAGGATCTTTAGATCCTCGTTGTGCGTGTGGTGTCCGAGATTTTTGCACGGGGAGAATTATCCACAATTGACGAGATTTTTCAATAGGTTAGAATGAAAGATATAAGGGTAAACACGTAAAAAGCCATATGCTCCCGAATAGTACGTGCAGGCGTGTTTACCCACAAGTGCGCGGAAATCGAGGGCAGATGGCTTTTTTTACGATTACATATGTCTAAACCATTAGCAGAGAAAACCATTGAAAGGCGCAT
>JBMDXC010000024.1:0-4039 GCA_048594805.1 Candidatus Entotheonellaceae bacterium
CCCACTCGGGGATTCCTGGTATTGTTTAAGAGTCATGAGGGTCCCTCCTCATGGCGCAGCGGGCTGGTGAGTGTGGCCCTGAACAAGCGCTCTCGCCAGCCCCTCTCTGGGTCTCCTTGCCTCTTTTCGGCAGCACTCGCATGCACTACCGCTCCGCGTCGAGGACAACACAAGCGGAGTCACAGTTTACAAAGACTATGCCTGAAAGTATATATATAAGTCTAGGAACGTTGTCAAGGTTTTTTCTATGTTGTGTCGGTTCCTGTGTTCCCACAGCCCACCGTCGACTTGAAGCCCATCCATAACCGTATGCCGGTGATTCTAGAGCCAGCCGCAGAGGATATATGTGGCTTCAAACCCGCCATCTGTCCCACCTTAAGCGGATACCCACGAGCTGGATTAGGAGAACTCAACCCGCAACCCTATTGGGGCTTTGATGATCTGGAACACCTGGCCGGAACGAAGCTTTTAAATTGCTTCTATATTCAAGCCGATGTGAAACGTGAGGGGGGACAAGAATTTTGGTAGTGCTACACAGGTAATGCTGGCTCAATGAGGCCATGTTACAGTTGGTCAAATACAATCCTCACAATAGACCTACTGTATGCCTCTATGACGACCCCTCTTGCGGGATGTAACACATTGTTCTATCAATCGCTTCCAACGAGCATCTACTATCAGCATGCCATTGCAGGGAGGCGAAAAGATGAGAGCTGTGGGAGCCTCGCGTCAAGAGGAGTTGTTGCACGATTGCGTCGTGTCCCCTCAGGTGTTTGACCACCTGGTGGACCGCCTCTGCGATTTCGTCGTGCCCTATCAGCACTGCCTGGAGACCGAGGCAGGTCAACGCAATGTGCACCTCTACCTGGCAGGGCTCCTGTCTCACCTGGACCGCAAAAACGCCGAGGAGATTGCGGCCTTGGTCGATGTCGAGCGCCTGGTCCTGCAAGCATTCATCGGGACGGCACCCTGGGACTATCGCCCGTTGGTCCAGGTGCTGGTCGGTCAAGTGGTGCAGCGGTTGGGGGAACCCGATGGGATCATCGCTTTTGATCCGAGCAGCTTTCCCAAGCGCGGCACGCATTCGGTGGGGGTCAAGCGTCAGTGGTGTGGCCACCGCGGCAAAGTCGACAACGGCCAGGTCGGCGTCTTCACGGGGTACGTATCGCGCCACGATCATGCCTTGCTCGATTTCCGCTTGTCCCTGCCCAAGGAGTGGACACGGGACCAGCAACGACGCCAGGCATGCCACGTGCCCGAGGAGGTGGCGTATCGCACGCGTCCCGCGCAGTGTCTGGACATGCTCGACCTATGGGGGGCTCAGGTGCCGCATGGCTGGGTGACAGGGGACGATGAGCTGGGGCGTCACTCGTGGTTTCGCGGGGAGCTGCGCGCACGTGGTGAACGCTATGTCCTGGGGGTGCCCTGCACCACGACGATACGGGACCTGGAGGCGCCAGTGCCTGCGTACCAGGGGCGTGGACGACCGCCGAAAGCCCCCTGGCAATCGGTGTGTGCCTGGCGACAAGCCCTCACCTCGGATGGGTGGACACGGTTGACGGTGCGCGACGGGGAGAAAGGGCCAGTGGGCATTGAGCTGGTCAGAGGCCGGGTGCAAACGCGCCTCGGGCGGAAACGCACGGGACCTGAGGAGTGGCTTGTCGTCACCCGTTGTTCCCTCGCGGACAACCGTACGTTGGAGGGGCAAGCCTCGCCGGATGCCACCGAGCACGATGGCCACTATCGCTACCAGTATTACCTCACACCGACTCGGGTGTCTGAGTCGGTGCGAGAGGAGCCCTCACTGGCGGAACTGGCGCGGGTCATCAAAGCGGGAATGTGCATCGAAGCCAGCTTCAAACGAGGCAAGGGCGAGGCAGGGATGGATGCGTACCAGGTGCGCACCTGGCAGGGATGGCATCACCACATGGTGTTATCCCTAATCGCGGTCTGGTTCTTGATTGGGGAGACCCACCGGGGGCAGCAGTTCACGCCGGCCTTAACGCTGCCGCAAGTGCGCTACGGGCTGAGTCTGCTGCTGCTCGAGGTGTTCTGTACACCCGGCCTCAACTACATCTGTCGCCAAGTACACCGTCAATTACTGCGCAACGAGTTGGCCCGATTCTACCATTACCGTGCCCGTAAGTATCTACCACCACGGAAGTTGCGCCGAGACATACAGTAGGTCTATAGGGGAGATAAATAGATCTGTTATCAGAGTCGGTTTTTTACACCTCTCCACCTGTCGATACCACCAATTCTCGACCTCCTCCAAGTAGCGATAACCTTAGTTTATCGCTACCAAGGCTGGTCGCGCGTACCCATTGACACAACCTTTCTCAATTGAGCGCAGCGTCTCCGTGGTATGAAGATTGCACCACTGGGGCCTCACACGAGCACTGAGACAAGGGAGAAGAACCATGACAGAAGCGCAGAGCACCGAGCAGTTACGGCTCTTACAGCAGGAGATCGTTCTGGCAGGGGAGGCCGTCGAGACGCTCAAGCGCGACCAGCGGGCCGCCATTGATGCGCTCCGCCTCGAAGTGGAAGTGCTGAAGCGCTGTGTATTCCAAGTCCACCCCGAGCTAGCCGCGCAGTTTGAGGCCATACGGGCCACTCTGATACGCGAATTCGATCCAGAAGCCTCGTAAAGAGGGGGTATCACTGCTGCTGCATTTTAGCCTACTGCATCAAAAGGTGTCTTTCTTTTTCCGATAAACAGGCGTTATCAGCAACAGGGTCGTCGGATTCATGCTTATAACACCAATGATCAGTGTTGCAGAAGCGGGGAGCGGCCCCTATCATCAATCTGCACGGAAAGCATAGAGAAGAGCGAGTGCCACCTTTACCTTTTCGGGGCGGAGCGTCACAATACGCATCCTCGGCAATGTGCAAGTGTCACAGACGCGCTCTGCCCCAAGCGAGAACCAAGGCGAGGATCCCGTGAGGCTGCTGCTCTGGGTTGGCAAATCCCGTATTGCCGGCCGCGGCCTGTTTACCGCGCAACCTATCACACGCGGCACCCGCATCATCCAATACACCGGCGAAAAGATTCCCAAAGCCGAGAGTGACAAACGCTTAGCAGCGGGCAATGTCTATATCTTTCAGCTCAATGACCGCTATGATATTGACGGGAAGGTCCTCCGCAACACAGCCCGCTATATCAATCATTCGTGCGATCCCAACTGTGTAGTGCAGCTGACCAGCCGGACCATCTGGATTGTCGCGCTGCGGGACATCACCCCAGGCGAAGAGCTCACCTACAATTACGGCTACGAGCTCGATGACACGCCCGTCCATCCCTGTACCTGTGGAGCGGAGACCTGTTGCGGGGCCATTCTTGCGCCACAATTTCAGGATGTGCTCAAGCACAGACGCGCCATTGCTCACGGTGTGTAGCAGAGACAAGGAATCACAACACGTGCCAAATCCCCGTTGCTGGGCCTCAGCGTCACGCCTGTACGACCACGTCCCGCCAAGTTACCATAATGGCCGTTATCCGAAGTCCACGCATGCCGGGGTAGAAGAGTTGAAAGCATTTACCCATTGTGGGTTAGCGGCCGTTCAGAAATATCGCATGTTCCCTACTCCGGTGCTCGCTCCTGGAACCCCAACGTCAACACTGGCGCATACGGTGTGAGACGACCTTCACCCCGTCACCGGGGAACGTCGCTTGACGACAGCCTCTCTGTCGCGTATGGGTATCTCCAGCTTGAACTGATGTTGGGACCCGTGGTTGTCCTGGGCGCAGTCTGTGTCGCGGCTTCGTGGTCACTGGCGTGCAGCACGGGCAGCGCCACCGTGTGTGGAGGTGCGGCTAGAGGTGTTCCCGCCAAGGGAACACGCGGCAAGGAGTCCATGATGGCGGAAATCCGTGCTACTGAGTATTTTTGTCCCGCCTGTCCCGATACGCTCTTGGTGTATGCAGAGAGACGTCAGACCATTCACGATGTCTATCTCCCCGCAACAAAAAAGATGGTGACGGTGATTTTCGAGATCTGTTATTGCCGGACGTGTGAAGTATCGATGTGGATGCAAC
>JBMDXC010000240.1:0-5036 GCA_048594805.1 Candidatus Entotheonellaceae bacterium
CGCGTGTACAAGGTACGTGGCCTCTTTGAGGCCGGTGTGCATACTGATCCTGCCAATGGCGTGAGCCTATTTCGTCTGTACCAGGCCCACGTCGAGGAAGCCGTTGGAGCGAAAATCATGAAAATCGAAGACACTCCAGCATCTGAGCGCTAGGCCCCAGGCTCCTGGAGTACTATAAGGAGTAGGGCGGATTTTCTCCTTGACGGCATAGAGAATTATACCTATCGTTTGGTAGAATCATTCTGTGCGAGTCCAACGCTCGATGTAAAGGCCCCAGATGGGATTTTCTCGCACTGCTGACCCCATCGCAACATCCCCAGCGTCAACCCCGGTTCAAGCGCCACACCGTAGCCTGTCAATCGCGCCTGACAGTGCGGCCTATAAGTGGTGGGTGACGGCGACTGTGATGCTCAGTGCCTTCCTCGTGGTGGTAAGCGGCTCCGCGATGAATGTTGCCCTGCCACCAATCATGACCACCTTCAGCCTCAATTTGGACCAGGCACAGTGGATCCTGACGGCGTACATGATTGCCGGGGCAGTACTGATCCCCACCGTGGGCTGGCTGGGCAATCGGCTCGGCAACCGCAATCTTTTCCTGCTGAGCTTACTCACCTTTGTGGGCAGCTCGATGCTCTGCGGCATCGCCTGGAGCGGTCCGACGCTCATTTTTTTCCGCGTGCTGCAGGGCATAGGCGGTGGACCCATCACGCCCATGGCCATGGTCTTTCTCAATGAAGCCTTTCCGCCCAAGCAGCGTGGCATGGCCATGGGCCTGTATGGTATGGCGTCAGCCTTTGGACCAGCGGTAGGGCCCGTCATCGGTGGCTACGTAACGGAGTATCTGAGCTGGCGCATGGTGTTTTATATGAATCTGCTGCCAGGGCTTGTGTGTATGGGGCTCGTGTGTCTGGTGATCCCGAACACCCGTGAAGCTGTCAAACGCTCCCTCGACCTTGCTGGCCTGCTTACGCTGGCCGTATTTCTCGTAAGCCTGCTCATCGCCCTGACGCAGGGATAGCGCGAGGGCTGGGATACCCCGTACATCCAATGGCTCTTGCTGGTGGCAGGTGGGTCGTTTGTCGTCTTGCTGGGGCTCGAACTCACCCGCAAGGAGCCTCTGATTGATCTGCGGCTCTACAAAAACCTGGCCTTCACAGCGGTGTCGCTGGCCATCCTGCTCAATGCCATGAATTTCTGGGGCACTAACTTCCTGCAGACCATTCTGTTGCAACGGCTCATGGACTACACCCCGGCGCAGGCTGGGTATGCTGTCTTGCCGGGCGCCCTGGGGATGGCGTTGACCACACCGTGGGCCGGGCGGCTGGCCGATCAAATCGATCGCCGTTATGTCGTGCTGGGCGGGCTGACTATGTTTGCCCTGGCCTCGTACTGGTTTTCCTTCATCTCGCTCGAGCGCTCGATGGACTGGGTGATCTGGATGATTGTCGGGCGTTATATTACCATTGGCTTTATTTTTACGCCTATGAATGCCGCCTCCATGATGCTGTTGCCACCGGATAAGGTGCGCATGGGCGCCGGACTCATTAACATTATGCAGCAGGGGATCGGTGGGACCGTTGGTCTGGCCATGATGACCACGCTGCTGGAACGCCACACGGCGTACCACGCCAGTATGCTGGCACAGCAGCAGGTTTCGTCCCCGCTTGAGTGGGGAGAAATTTTAGCGCCAGTACGCACCCTGATACAGCAAGCAGGGGACATCGGTGAGCTACTCGATCTCAAAGCGCTGGCTCTGCTCCAGCGGCATCTGGTACAGGAAGCGACCATCGCGGCCTATCAAGACTGCTTCATGGTAGTGACGGCCCTCTGGGTGGTGGTCATGCCCCTCGTACTGTTCCTACGGAGGCAGTCGGCTGAGTAGGGATATGGCACAACACCGCAAGTCAGGTTTTTACGAGAGGAACAAGCCTCATGATTAAGCATTTTTCGGTTCTCTATGTTGGGCAGATTGAGCTGGAAAACGTCGGGCGAGATGGCACCCCGGCAGACGCGCGGCGCTACCCGAATGAACGGCTCATCGAGAGTTTTGGCATGGCCGAAGAGGTCGCCGTGCTCATGGATGAGCTCGGCTTCTATGCGCTGTGGACCGCTGAGCACCATTTTCAGCACGAGGGATACGAGTGCTTTCCAAATCTCATTTTGCTTGGCACCCATCTCGCCTCACGGACGAAGCGTTTAAAGTTTGGTTGTGGCTTTAACATTGTGCCCATGTGGCACCCGCTGCGCCTCGCCGAAGACTACGCTATGGCCGATATTCTCACCGGTGGCCGCATCATTTTTGGCATTGGCCGTGGCTATCATACGCGTGAAGTGGAAACGTTTGGGGCACCCATGCTGGACAACGCCGCCAATATGGAACTCTTCGAAGAGCAGATGGAAGTCATCTTCAAGGCGTTTAACGAGGAGTCGTTCTCCCACCAGGGGAAGCATTACACGATTCCGCCACGGGTGCCGTATCGCGGCTATGAGCTGCGTGAAATTACCCTGGTGCCGCGCCCCATCCATGGCCCGGTGGAAATCTGGCAGCCGGTAGCCAGCGGCCGCAGTATCGACTTTATGGCCAAACATGGCATCAAAGGCATGCTGGCGCTGAACGGCGAGAAGCTCACCGATAGGATCATGCACCAGTATCAGGAACTCTGCGCCAAGTATGGTCGTCAGGTAGAACTGGGGCAGGACATGTGTCTCGGCATGGGTTTTTGTATTGACGAGACGCAGCAAAAGGCTATTGAGCGCGTGCGTCCCTACCACGATGAGCGTTACAAGTGGTTCGCCACGTTTGGCTTTGTGCGCTATACCGATGAACAAGGACGCCCGTGGGGAACCCCGGGGGCGCCGGCCCGCCTGCCTACCATCGAGGATGGCGTGCAACAGAAAGCCTGGCTCTGTGGCCCACCTGAGCACTTGATTGCACAACTCAAAGACATCGAAGCGCGATACCCGGGCCTCGAGCACATCATGCTGCAATGGCCCGAAGGTATGCCGCTACGCGAGTTCAAAGAGCAACTGCGCATGGTCGCGCGTGAAGTGATGCCGGCGTTTACAGGGGCTACTGCCGCGGCTGGTGCTGGCAGGACAGCGTAAGACCTCGGTACCTGGCCTCTCCTACATGAGAGGCCAGGGCGCAAGACCTTAGAGCTGGTAATAGGATCGGAACCATGTTGCAAAACGCTGCAGACCCGTTGCGATATCGACCTGTGGATGATATCCCAGTAACGCTTCAGACTTGCGCAAGTCGGCATATGTCATAGGCACGTCGCCGGGTTGATCTGGCTGCCAATCGAGTACTGCCGTGCATCCCAGGGAAGTCTCCAGGAGACGAATGAGTTCGAGCAGTGGCACAGGGTGAGAGCCTCCCAGGTTGAAAATTTCATAAGCGCGCTCTGTCGTCTCTCTGTGCTGGAGCCATCCCCAGGCGCGCATAATGCCCTCCACGATATCATCGACGTACGTGTAATCACGCTGCGAAGTCCCATCGCCAAACACAGGAATGGGCTGCCCTGTAGTCATGAGCCGTGCAAACTTGTGGATGGCGAGATCGGGACGCTGATAGGGACCATACACCGTAAAAAAGCGCAGACATGCCACACGCAGCCGGTACAGATGCGCGTAGGTATAACAGAGTAGCTCGCCGGCGCGTTTGGTAGCAGCGTAGGGAGACACTGGCGTACTGACGTCATCGTCCTCAGCAAAGGGCACGCGCTGGCGCGCCCCATAGACTGAAGACGACGAGCCAAAGAGGAGCTGCCTGACGTGGTATGTGCGGCAGCATTCCAGAAGGTGAAGCGTGCCCTGAATGTTCACCTCACTGTAGATGAGGGGCCGTTCAATAGAGGGACGCACACCCGCCATGGCTGCGAGATGAATGACCAGATCGATAGGCTGCTCCTGGAAAAGGCCTTGCAGCAGCGCATAGTCACGGATGTCGCCTTCACGGTATACCATGCGTCCGGTTGTCCCTGCCATAGTCAGTAACCGACGGACATGCTCCTGTTTGACAGCAGGGGAATAAAAATCATCGAAATTATCAAGGCACGTTACCCGATGTCCCTCGGCCCACAGACGTGCGCAGAGATGCGACCCGATAAAGCCTCCCCCTCCTGTGACCAGAATATGCGTAACCATAGCATCCGCCAAAAAGGTGGGATCATTCTACCGTCATCTAACAGTGCCGCCCTCACTTTCAAGGAGACAGGATCATGAAACCTATTATACGACACACTGGCAAGGACGGACAGGGCAACAGACCAGTACCCTTACCTCGGCACCCGCCCCATGGGCCATCCCACCGTGTGAACTGGTGATTGGCAGTGTGGCGCCTGCCCCTCGTGGGTTATCGCTCCCCTACACGGCAGTATGGGCGTCTCGCGCATGTCAAGCGTCACTCCCCCTGATCGGCAAAAGTATCCGGTAGAGCAGTTGCTTTTTACAATTTTTTTACCGCAATTTTACCGTACTTTTACGGCACCTTTATGACTAGGTTCGGGCTGCTTGTTATGCTTGTATTCGCGCCTCCCTGAGGCAGGAGATAGCAGGATACAACAAACCAAGGAGGTGCCTAATGGTGCAGGCTACGCGCGTAAGATCTACCCGGATACCCACGTGTACTACCAGCCTTACCATAATGCTCAGGCAACTATGAAAGGAGATAGGCAATGGAGACGAGACGGCACACACGAGTCCCTGGCAGGGCATTCTCTGTCATGCTCACGCTACTGGTCGTGCAGGTCCTGGTGTGCGGACAAGACGCCAGCGCACGAGAGAACACCCTCATAGGCACCTGGCTCCTAGAACTCACGGTCCGTGATTGTCAAACTGGTGAGCCTTTAGGGACGCCTACAAATCAAGCCCTGCACACCTACCTGCCTGGTGGTTCGATGATGGGATCAACGAATGTCACCGCCCTGCGCAGTCCCAGTTACGGCATATGGAAGCGTACTGACAAGCAGCACTTTCTGGCCACATTCATAAACTTCAGCTTTAACGCGGATGGCACGCCAGCCGGAAGAGCTGAA
>JBMDXC010000241.1:0-4620 GCA_048594805.1 Candidatus Entotheonellaceae bacterium
CCAACTTTGATGCGCAACAGCGCCACGGCTTCATTGCCGAGAAAGCCGATCAGGGCGGCACCCATCACCGCGCCAAGATAGGCGATGGGTTGCGGATTGAACAGGTGCGAAAGCGACTGATAGCCCACAACCATGGCACTGCAGAAGATCAGCACGACCATGATGACACCTGCCAGGTCTTCTGCACGCCCCAGGCCGTAGGTGAACCGTGGCGAGGGTGGACGCCGGGTAAGCATAAAGGCAATCCAGAGTGGGAGAGCGGTCGCGGCATCGCCAAAATTGTGAATCGTATCTGCCAGGAGGGCCATACTGCCTGATATCCAGACAATCAGCACCTGCATGAGTGCTGTGGCGCCCAGGCCAACTAGGGACCATTTAATCGCCCAGAGCCCGCGTTGGGTCGTGACAAGCGTCGGGTCTATAGCACCATGGGTGTGGCAATGTGCCGTCCCGCCGCCGTGATGATGCGCATGGCCGTGGGAACGCGGGTCGTGGGAACGCGACATCAGCGTAACCTCCATGCTACTGGGATATCGCAGGACCACAGCAGTAGTAACAAGCGTGAGAGCCTAACGGCATTCCTGCAGCGTATACTTCACCTCGAAATCAGTCCGACAAGACCACTGCACGCTTCCACCCTGCGGAGTGGGCCTGAAATACACCCGGTTATGGTCACCGAGTGTATCGTGCTTGACGTACAGGACAATCAGGCCGGTGTCTGGCTCAATGTCGATCTGCGAGGCGATGGGAGCCCCTGCCAATGAAGCAAAGGCCTCGGCGATCTCGTCTTCCGTGGGGAAACGGCCCTGCGCCACATAGAAGTCGGCCATCACCGTCTTGAAGGCCGCGACCTGGGATAGCTGCTGCCTAATATCAGTGTGTCGCTGATACTCCAGGAAATGCGGCACCACGAGAGCCGCGAGCATGCCAGCCATGGCGACAGTCCGCACACCGCCACCAAGGAAGAACACTTCCAGGGGATTGCTCTCATACGTCGCCTCGAGCGCCAACCGGTTGGCACTCGAGGTAAATTTTATCCCGTAGCTGCCACGTTGCGGCAACTTGATCTCCATGGCAGAAGGCAGCATAAACAGGTCGAGCGGTTGCCCCGCCAGGTCGCCGAGGTTTTGCAAGAACTGCAGGTACGCCGCATACATCAGCCTGGGTACGCCCTCTACCTGGGCTGAGGCAAGAAAAAGCGCATCGTCACCGGGTAGCTTCTGGACGTCTTTGAGCCAGGATGCGATCGGCGTTTTCGTGGCGATGCGGTCGCGATCGATGAGCACCTGTGGTATCTGGGAGAAGATCAGATACTGTCCCTCCATTTTCCAGTACAGATGTCCCGGCACAATGGAAAACAAGCGCCACCACAGCCGCTGCACAGGGGTGGTGTCCATGTTTTCCCAGATTTCAGGGTAGGCGTGCGCCACCATCTCTTCGAAATCGGGGAGCGTCAGGTGACCATACGTCTGCCCATGCAGCTCGCGCTGCTCGTAACGGAAGCCATATTTGTTTTGCAACACCGCCAGTAAGGTGGCAAATTTTTCCGGGTCGCGCAGGCGTAACACGCTGTACTGCCCTGCAGCATCGGCAACATAGGCGAGTTCAGGACCAAAGAGATTGAGCCAATCGTCAAAACGTAATCCGGTGGCAGCGAGTATCCTGTCTTTGAAAGGCTGGAGCTGCTCGTCCACATCGGGAATATTCGTCTTGACGAAGGCTTCTGCCTGCTGCCAATCGTTGGCGTTGGGCAAACCGAGCATGACCAGCCCCTCCGGGGCCCCCGCGGCATCAAAAGCGAGTGGTGCCTCGACGGCCGGCAGCAAGGTGCGCACGCCTACCCTGGGCATATCCAGCACAAGCTTGCAGCGCCCTTTGCCAGCGCTTACGCCCATGCCAAGCGCTACCTGTTGGATCACATGACCACCGAGTCTCTGCCACACCGGGAGCTGCTCAGGCGGGACCAGGCTCTGCGCGAGCGTGAAGATTGTCTTGGCATCGAGCCACACAAAGAACCCCTGACCGCTCGTGTCGACTTCCGTCTCCAACTGCAGCATCGGTGCATCCGCCCGTGGTTGCAAGCTCTGCAAGCGTCGCGTGAGCGCCGCCGGAGTAGGGTTCTGCGTGGCCAGGAGGAAGAGGCGTCGGCTGGTCGTGTCAAAGGAGACGAAGATGGGGAATCCCATCACTTGCAGGCGCCCAACACCATGCTGATCCAGGGGCGTCTCGAGCTGTAGCTCTGGCTCAACTTGCGCCAGCGTCCGCAGCAAAGCGTTGGCGTCGTCACGGGTAGCGCTACGTAACTGCACCAGGAGCAAGAGGTCAGGCACCCCCACGCCACCTCCTGCCGGGCGTAGGACAGCCAGTTCTACCGGCGAGTGCACCTGGTCGAGTAAAACGCCCGGCAGAGGTCCAATCTGGGGTTGCAGAGGCCCGAGGAGCTGTTGCACAATGGCCCCCTGGAGGGCACGCATTGCCGCTCTCATTCTCTCTGATGCCAGTGCCTCACTCAGCATATTACCCTTGGGCACGCCGAGTAGTCCCCAGGGATGAGCAATGCGTACATAGGCCAGCGCGTCTGACGGCAAAACTGTGCGTAGATAGGGCGTTACCGCCAGGGTTGTGGGCACATGAGGCTCAACGAGTGGCTGTGTCGCGGCTCGCGCTGCCAGCGCATGCAGTCCCACACTAAGCCAGCAGGCCACCAGGAAGACATAGAAAGCTCGGGATGTGTTAGACATAGCGCGCCTACCTCCTGGAGGACATGGCTACCTCCGTCGTCATGCCTGAGGTGCCCTGTGTACGCCGGTAGGGTACGCAGCCGGCCGGCGACAGCAGCGCTATCATACTGTATCATCGCTGGGTGGTCGAGTGTTGCTGAGGAATTGGTGGGCGAGAGCACTGGCACAGGACATACGAAAGGGACATCTAATCCCTCGCCCCCTCTTTCCCCGCCATGTGGCTGCGAATCAGTGCTAAAAACGTTTCACCATACTTGCTCGCCTTGGCGGCGCCAACGCCATAAATCCGCAGCAATCCTGCGGGTGTAGTAGGATGATATATGGCCATCTCGCGTAAGGTGCGATCATTGAAGACGCAGTACGGTGGCAGGGCCTCAGCACGCGCCAGAATGGTACGCTGGGCGCGTAAGCGCTCAAACAGGGCGTCGTCACACGTGGGCTCAGACGTTCTGGAGGTCGCAGCAGGAGCATCTGGTTCTGGATACCGAGGCATGCCTGAGGCAGATGCACGCGTTGTAGGGGGGGGGACGATTTCGGGTGTCAAAGACGGCACAGCCGTAGCAGTCGCAGACTCTATGGGAGGGAGCTGGTGCGGTAGCATCGTTGCCGTACTGGGCTGAGAAGTTGCCGGTGCCGTCAGGCCGGGCAAGGCCAGGAGCACACGCTGCTGGCGTCGCATGACTGCCTGTCCGAGTAGCGTGAGGTCCAGTTTTGGGAATTCGTCGCCGATGATCCTGATGCACTCCGCCTCGATCAGCGCATCCAGATAGACATCGAGCATAGAGCGTGATGCCCCTTTGAGAATGCCGTATGTGGACAGACGACTCAGGTAGCTATGGACAATATCACTGGCCTGCGACCCGAGCAGGACTTGTACTACCTTCGCACGCCCGAAGCGCCCCTGCATACGCGCCACACAGCTTAGAATTTTTTGGATGATGACCCATTCGGTTTCTGATGGAAAGCGTTTTGGGGGCTGCACGTTCTTGTCAAAGGCCCCATCGTCGAGGCAGTTGTCGCAGGACGCGCAGTTGGGTTTGTCCCACTGCTCGCCAAAATACGCCAGCATTCTCTGGCGTCGGCATTGCCGCGTGTTGGCGTAGCCGACCATGCGCCGGATCTTTTGGAGCTCGAGCTGTTTGCGCTGTTGCAGGGCGTTGTCGTCAATGACTAACTGGTGCGAGGCAACGCTGTCGCCGGTCAAACGCACCAGGGTATTGGGCGTACCAGACGCGAGATCGTCGGCGTTATCGTAGACAGAGACACGCTCGATGTACCCTGCCCTCTCCAACAGCCTGGCACAGGCAGCCAGGTGCATCTCACTCACGCTGCGCCGGCACAGGGGGAGCAGCGCCCGTATCGGTACCTCAGCGCGCTCACGGCTTAGCGCGGCAATGAGCCCGTAGACCTCTTGGAGCAGATCGCGTGCTGGATAGCTCTGCTCCAGTAAAAACTCCTGGATCTTGACATCGCCGTAGCTAAACAACAGCACACACTCGGCCGGCAAGCCATCGCGGCCAGCTCGGCCAGCCTCCTGGTAGTATGCCTCCATCGAGCGCGGCAAATTAAAGTGAATGACACAGCGCACGTCCGCCTTGTCCACACCCATACCAAACGCATTCGTGGCCACAATCAAACGGCACTGCCCCTCCATAAACGCGTCCTGGGTGCGCTGCCGTTCAGCATCACGCAGTCCGGCGTGGTAGATGAGCGCCTCCGTACCACGCTCGTGCAAGAAACTGGCGATCTCCTCCACGGCGCGGCGTGTGGCGGCGTAAATGATACTGCTGCCCTCCTCCTGGGCATCGAGGATTTCCCCCAGCACCTTACACTTTGTGGCCTGCCCTTTCACCCCGAGGACACGGTACGTGAGGTTTGG
>JBMDXC010000242.1:0-12224 GCA_048594805.1 Candidatus Entotheonellaceae bacterium
ACAGATGTTCGATGTGGCCTTATGACGACGAATGTGCTGCTCGCGGGTCGAGAGCACCATGACCTTGGCAGGACGCCCAGCCTCATCCTGGGCGTCACCAACAAAGCGCCCCGGCGCCTGGCGAATGTCTTGTTGATGCGCGGCATTGTAGCGAACGCCAAATACCCCCAGCCCTGGTCCCCCATAGTGCGGGGGGATGGCCAGGTGCTGCGCTTCCCCTACGAGAATATCTGCCCCCTCACCTCCGGCACCGAACGTGCCGGGGGCTTTGAGCCCGCCGGTAGCCAGCAGCATGGGGTCCGTGACGACAATGGCTCTGGCCCCAAGGCGGTGCACCAGATCCGTGAGCCCATCAACGTCTTCCAGACACCCCAGACTATTGACCTGCGGGAAGGCCACCCCGGCCAGCACATCAGCTTGAGCTAATACCTGTTGCTCCAACACGGCGAGCGGTACCGTGCCGCGCTCTGCGTCGATGGGGACCACCTCATACGTCAGCGGCGTGCCGGCCAGAAGGGTGCGGACAACCTCCAGATCCTGTGGCCAGAGCGAGCCCAGCAGCAGAAAATGCGTGCGCCCCTGACGCGACAAACGGGCCGCCGTATACAACGCCTCTACGAGCGCCGTGGCGCGATCGTACTGCGAGGCATTGATGGCCTCGAAGCCAGTGAGCATGGCAAGGCAGCACTGGTAGAGCCACTGCGTCATGAGGGTGCCCTGGCTGCGCTCGGGCTGATAGGGGGTATAAGCCGTCACCAACTCGCGTAATCCCGCTACGAACGGCACTAGGTCAGGGACTCTGTAGTGCGGCAAGCCATCCCCTAAAAAGGTTATATCAGGCACACGGTTTTTCTGACTCTGGGCGACGACATGCTGATAGAGGTCGGCATAACCCAGTTCTTCAGGCAGGTCAGGTGGATCAACCATGCGAGCGAGCGGTGGGATATGCGCAAAAAGCTCGCCCAGCTGCGACAGACCGAGGGTGCTGAGCATCGTCTGGATCTCATGATCAGTGGCAGGAATATAATGGCGGGCGGTCTCGCGCGGTAAAGCCGTGAGGTCATAGGGCAGCGGTGGCAAGGTCGTATGACTCATAATCTCACCTGATTATGCCTTGACGTCTACAAGCCTGACGGCTCGTGTGGGCGAGCGCGGGCAACATCCCTCGCTGTCCTGAGTCGTGGGCTCCTGTACAGTACAAGTGACGCATGGCGTCAGCCCAAGCGTCTGCAAGCGGGCATGCAAATCGGGCAGGGCAGCGCGGAGAAACTCTGCGACTACCGGGTCTGCGATACGCAATGTCGCGGCGACCGCAGAGCCGTGTACCGCAGCCGTGATGTGCAACGGACCAAGGACCGAGAGGTCAAGTGACAGGGCGACCGTATAGTGCTCCTGGTCTGCCGCAGGCCTCCCCTCCTGAGGAGCCTCGTGGTGTACGCTGAGCTGCATGGTCTGCGTGGAGGAGGCAAACGGGTGTATCAGGGGAAGCACCAATGGCCGGTGCTCTTGCAGGGCACACTGGTTCGACAGTTGCTGGAACTCTAGAGCCTCCACAGCCCGTTTCACCTGAGCCAGAACAGTCATGCTTTCTCGGCGCCTTGAATCGGTCTCTACGTGCGTCAGCAGAGCGAGACGGTGCGACAGCTCCAAAAGCTGTCTTTTGAGGTCCTTGGCCAAGGCCGCGACGGCACTGGGGATCTCTCCCATGAGCATACGTTGGACTTTACTCTCATAGTTGAGTCCCGATCGATCAATCTGGTCCTTGAGCTGAGCAGCATCCGGAGGCAACGCCCTCGGTGGATACAGTGCAGCCAGAGTATCTCGGAGTTCCTGTGCCAACGCCGGCGCCATTTCGTGCAACCAAGCATGACTGCTGAGCATATGCCGCAGCGTCGTGACCGTCTCAGCAAACGGCTGGGAGGCCATCAGATATGCTTGCAGTTGGGCGGCGCTCAGAACGCTCTGCTGTCCCTCCTGAAGCACCGGTGAGAGTGTGTGCGTTGTCTCAGTAGGCGGTGACAGCGGCAACTCGTCCGTCAGTTGCAATAGCAACGTCGGAGAGACCTGGGTGACAGTAGCAGTGAGGATGTGCCCTGGGACGACCTGTTGCGCCAGTGCCAGCAGAACAGGCTGTCCGTCAAAATTGACCAACACGCCACCGTGCGGGACACTACGCACAACGACACCCTGAAGACGCTGGCCAATAGCGAACGTCTGTGCTCGATCAACAGGCAGCACCTGCGCAGACGATACAATATGGCCTGGAGCACCAAGACTTGAACTGTACAACGTATGACCTCAACCTCGTAGCAGGGCAGGGAATGCCAAGGGTCGCACTCGACACTATGCATTATACCCTACACGATGTGCCCCCAGCATGGTGCCTGTTGGAGCAATCTTATGACTCTCACAACGCACGGTGTTCTGGGGCGAGACCAAGGTACAGCCGCTCGCTCTCGGCGACGTACTCCGTGGGAGGACGCCGAACCACCACACGTTGCTCGGCTTCCCTGGTTCGTCGTCAAGCTGCAACCACCTGCCAGGCCAGCGTCTCCCCGGCGTGCATGGGAATGACGGTACCGTAGCGCTCCGGTACCACCCAGGGCGTTTGGTCAAGCTCGACGACGCGTGCGGGTGGCTGAATATTGTAGATGCGTCGCGCGTTGTCGGACACGAAGGCCTGCAGCCTATCCAGAGCGTGGTGCTGCTCGAATAGCTCTACCAGACATGGCAGAGCGATGGGCGCCGTAAACACACCTGCCGCACAACCACTGCACTCTTTGGCAGACTGTGGGTGTGGCGCTGAATCGCTCCCGAACATCAGTTTGGGATGGGCGCTCAGCGCTGCCACGAGCAGGGCATCGCGGTCTTCTGGACGTTTGGCGAGAGGTTTGCAAAAGAGGTGGGGCTGCAAGAGGCTGCCAGCGATATCGTCGAGAGTATACAGGAGATGATGCAAGGTCACGGTAGCGTAGACGTTGGGGTAGCGGTCCAGAAAGGCCACTGCCTCTCGGGTCGTGATATGTTCCATGACGATGGGAAGTCTGGGAAAGCGCGTCGCCAGGCGGTCGTACACGGCGAGAAACTCGCGCTCACGATCGAGCACAAAACCGTGCGTCTCGCCATGCACGAGTAGTGGAATAGCGAGTTCCTGCATGAGAACCAGCGTAGAGATGGCGTCTTCGATGGTCTGCACGCCGGCTTCGCTGTGCGTCGTTACACCAGCGGGATAGAGTTTGATCCCGATGATGTGCGGCTTCAGACTGCGCAGCGTAGGCTCGTCATACGCCTGAAAAAACAGCGTCATGTATGGCTCAAAGAGCGCCCCCTCACTGGCGGCACAAATGGAGGCGCGATAGTGCTCCAGCCGCTCCCGATTGTCCACGGGCGGGACGAGGTTCGGCATGATCACCGCCCCGGCAAACGCCTGCGCACTCAGCGGCGTCACCGTTTGCAGGATGGCGCCTTCGCGCAGGTGCAGATGCATGTCGAGAGGAGAGTGAAGAAGAACGCGCCTCATGCCTGCTGCTCCATGATCTGCAGTCGCCTGTCTGCTGGCTATGGGGTGCTCATGTACTATTTGCTTTGTCCGCTGGGAGAATGCTACGATAACACCACCTGTGGGAAGACAGAAGCAGCCCTGTCTTCCCCAGGCCGCCTTTACTGGGTATCTTTTATCACTACCGACGTGATGTCCTCGGCAGTCCCGTTGCTCGTATGGATAGGGGAGGCAAGCGCGGATGGGGGACTCCCTATCATAGGCTCTATGGTCAGATGGCCCTCGGCGATTTCACGCACTGCAATGGTGAAATGGCTCTCATCGATGTCATGCTCCACCAGGGCCGGTGCGCCGTGATAGAGCTGACGAATACGCTTGGCAATGAGCATGGTGGTGAGATAGCGATTACCGATTTTTTTAATAGCGGCATCGAGGAGCGCGTGCTGGGTAGTCAAGGTTCAGCCTCCTGACACAGACAACCTTGTGGCACAGTGCCGCTTACCGAAAGCAGCAACATGGCGCAACCTTGCATTATAACTCATGAAAAGCATTTTTTGCCACTATTATTTTCATCACCACTCCTGGAGGAGACCCATGGACTTGTCACCCGTAGTGTTACATGGACTTGTCACCCGTCTTCTCGAAGAAGATGTCGGGTATGGCGATATCACTACTCTGGCGACGGTGCCGCCCCAGGCCCGTGGGTATGGACGCTTCTTGGCCAAAGAAGCGCTCGTGCTGGCGGGGCTTGAAGTGGCTTTGGCCGTCTTCCACGCGGTAGACAGTACGATCCGTTTGGACTGTGCTGTGCAGGATGGTGTGCATCTCACTCCTGGGAGCATTATTGCTGAGATTCACGGTCCAGCCCGGGCCCTGCTCACGGCTGAGCGGGTAGCCCTGAACCTCCTGCAGCGTCTCTCAGGGGTGGCGACAGCGACACGACGCTATGTGGAGAGCGTGCGGCACACCGGGGCACGCATTATTGACACGCGCAAGACGACCCCAGGGCTTCGCCTGCTCGAAAAATACGCGGTACGGGTTGGTGGTGGGTACAATCATCGCTTTGGTCTGGGAGACGGTGTACTCATTAAAGACAATCATATTGCTATTGCTGGTGGTATCACCCGGGCCGTCAATCTCGCCCGGCAGGCCGTCTCCCACCTTCAGAAAATCGAAGTGGAAGTCGAAAATTTTCCCCAACTCCACGAAGCGCTGGCCGCAGGGGCGGATGCCATCCTGTTGGATAATATGACGCCGGAGCAGACGCGTGAAGCCGTGCGTCTGGTTCGCGAGACACCCGGCGGCCAACGTCTCCTCCTGGAATCCTCTGGGGGTATTACGCTGCAAACTGTCCATCTGTATGCTGAAGCTGGGGTAGACCTGATCTCCGTAGGAGCTCTCACGCATTCTGCGCCGGCTGTGGACATTAGTCTGGAGATGACGGCTGAAGATTGAAGGGCTGAGGAGTCAGGCTCAGCCCGGGATGCAATGATGCCGCTGCAGAAACGCACGTACGAGTGTAGCCGTTTGCTCAGGCTGATCGAGCATGAGATGATGCCCAGCGTCAGCAACGTCAGACCACTCTAGATGTGGGCAGACCTCGCGAATCTGTTGCAGGAGTGCTGGTGTCAGGCGTGAACTGTGCTCAGCCCGGAGGACCAAGGCTGGACAGGTAATGCGCTGCCAGAAGGGCAGCGTATTTATCGAGGTACGCTGGGCGTACACACGACGGTCGATCTTGTGTATCCACGTGCCATCTGGTAATTGTCGTGCGGCAGAGCGGGCAATATAGTGATGGACGGCCTGCGGTGCCCGTAATCCGTCAGGACGAATGCGGAAATGGGCGATGTACTCTTCGAGCGTGGGGTATGCTCGTCCTGGACGCTGTCCCATCTGCTGTAAGAGGTCAGCGGCTTCCTCAGAATACACCGGCCTTGAGTCGCAGACGATCAGGGCTCCTACCTCTTGCGGCCACGTCCCGGTGTATTGGGTCAGGAGTATGCCTCCCATGGAATGACCCATGAGGAGTGGCGCTGTCAGGCGTTCAGCCTGGAACAGGGCCCGGAGGTCTTGCATGTGGGCCTCGAAGGTATAGCTGGGTGGCTCGGCCCAACTGCTGTCCCCATGCCCCCGCAGATCCACGGCTAGGACCCGACAAGAGCGCCCCAAGACCGGTCCGACAAAATCAAACCAGTGGGCATTGGCGCCACCGCCGTGGACCAAAACAAGGGTCTGGGGACCAGACCCTCCGTAGTCGAGGTAGTGCAGGTTCACGTGCTCCAGCTGCAAGTATTTACTGGTAGTATTGGTCTGCATGCGCATCCTCAGTTCAGGCTTGTCGCGGTCTATTCCATCGCGCGCCGTGCGGGCCCTCCATCGATATTGATAGTCGCCCCAGTCATGAAGCTGGAGGCCTCCGAAGCCAGGAAGATGGTGGGGTAGGCGATTTCTTCGACCCGCCCCCAACGTCCCAGTGCCACCCGCGCTGCTACACCCCGGTAGACCTCATCCGCATTCGGGTTGGTGCGCTGCAGAACCTCCAGGTAACCTTCGGTTTCTATGGGGCCAGGGGCAATACAATTGACCCGAATGTTGTAGGGCGCCCACTCCATAGCCAACGTTGTGGTAAAATTGATGACACCCGCCTTTGCGGCACCATAGTGGGACATCATCTGCGAGCCACGCACACCAGCCATGGAAGCGATGTTGACGATAACCCCCTGGCGCTGCTCGATCATGTGTTTCCCCACCGCCTGGCAAAAGAGAAACACGCCGTGCAAATTAATGCTCACCACCGCATGCCAACCATTCAGGCTGATGTTTTCTACTGGTGCGCGAAAGCTGGCACCGTGATTGTTGACGAGCACGTCAATCTTGCCAAATTCCTCCAGCGTCCGCTGCACCACACTGTGCACCTGGTCGGGGTCACGCACGTCAACCGTGAGAGCAAGGGCGCGTTTGCCGAGTCCTCGTATAGCTTCAGCCGTAGGTTCCAAATGCTCCATACGCCGGCTACAGAGCATGATGTCGGCACCGGCACGCGCACATTCAATGGAAATACTTTTACCGATACCAATCCCACCACCAGTGACAATAATGATTTTACCCTCCAGGGAAAAAGGAGACGGGGTCATGGATGAGGTCCTTACCATAGACGTCTACTGGGGGATCAGAAGAGGTCAATCGTCAGCCAGACCCAGGCCGTATTTACTGAGCAGGTCGGCAACCTTTTCTCGATCACAGTTGGTGCACAAGTATTTACTTTCTGGGGACAGAGCTTCGAGCAGATGCAGGCGCTGATAGTCACGCGTGGTGCCAAACAACTCACTACCACAGAAAGGACACTCGCCCTTACGCACCATCCAGGGGCGGGGTTTTTTTGGTGTGCTCGCCATCCGTAAGACAAACAGGGAACATCCGATCAAGACAAGCACTAGGAGCCAGAGCCCCGCATTGCTCAACATATTTGCCACGGTTTCGAGCGTCTTGGCTATCATGGCGCACCCCTTCACACAGTGACCACCGGGACAAAGCAAGAGCGACTCGCGAGGGGTGCCCAAAAGGAGCCGCGGCCCGCATTGCCCTAGGGACCTGGTATGGCCTTATCGTATCCAAAATGGACCGCACAATTCAAGCCTTCATTTCTCCTCGCCATGGCGAGCGTTGATCGCCCGTGCCAGAGCGAGCATTTGCCGCGCGGTTTTCACCATGGCGATGTCCACCATAGCGCCTTGATAGGTCACCGCTGCGGTGCCGTGCCGCTCCGCCTCCTCCATGGCCGTCAGGAGGCCCTGATAGTAGGCAATTTCCTCCGCTGTAGGCGTAAAGACCTCGTTAACTACGGGCACATGCGTGGGATGGATCACGACCTGACCCCTATAGCCCAACTGACGGTTTAGCCGGGCATCGGCGCGTAAACCCTCCAGATCCGTAATGTTGAACCAGCTTGCCATCAATGGGTAGGTTATCCCAGCAGCCCGGGCTTCGAGCAGAACCTTGGAGCGGATATACAGCGTTTCGGAGCCGGTCTTGCTCCAAATATAGCCGAGCGAGCGGGCAGTATCACCTCCCTGGCCAGCGGTCCCGCACAAGGTTGACACCCGCGCAGAGCTGCTGGCAATTTGATAGGCATAATAGATCCCTTGGGCCGTTTCGAGTGTGGGGAAAATTTCTATCTGCCCTACTGCCATGCCAGCTCGCCGTTCGCCTTGGGTAAGCAAGGTATCCAAGACTACCACATCATGGGGAGTTTCAACCTTTGGGGCAACAACAGCCGAGAGTCCAGGACAGAGAATGGCTTCGAGGTCGTCACCAGCAAGCCCCGTGTCAAGGGCATTGATACGCACGGTCAAGAGCGGGGCGCGGTCATGCCGACGTTCGAGGGCCTGTCGGACATGGGCACGCGCGGAGCGTTTGTCAGCGTCTGATACAGAGTCCTCAAGATCCAAGATTAATGCATCTGCATCATAGTCTAGCGCTTTCTCCATCCAAGTCGGCTTATTACCCGGCACAAACAGCAGTGAACGTAACGGCTGCATCGGCGCCTCTCCGTCCTGTAGCTGGTGTAAAAATTGGCGTGCTGCGAGCAGAGAATCTCTCACCTGCGGGCGAGTATAACACGTCTCTTCCTGAAAAGGGACCGTTAGCTTGACGCTGGTCTCAGTGCTTGCTAAGATCACTTCACGAACTCTCTCCAAGAGATAGCCTCGATTTTTGTATGCGTGAGACCACCCATCCGCATCTACAGGGCATTGAGGCGCTTAGATACTGCAGAGAGAAGTAGTTTTGGGTCGCCTTGTAGTTCCTTGACCTATGCCTCCGCGACAATTGAAGTTTATGGGCCTTACTGGTTGTTTGTAGTGGCAGGTGAGGTCCATGAGCAGCCACAGTGTGCGGCCATGGTGCATTTCAGCCCACGAAGCTTCTTGATGCTTGAGAGGAGGTGAGCGCGTGGGACTGTACATTTTACGATTCATTGTTCTTGTTGTTTGCACTTGGGCAGGGGCGGTCATTGGTCTGACGCAAGGTAGTATGGTGTCTGGAATCATAGGTGCTGCGGTGGCTCTCGTGGCCGGAGTAGGGCTATGCAGACTTGAACGCTATCTTCGCGCAGTTCCCCTGTGGTCCTATTTGTATGGCTTGGCAGGGCTCATGGTTGGGATTTTGGCCGGAGCTTTAGGCAATCTCGTGGTGGCCAAACTGCCTATGCAGGAGCCAGAGATAACGCAGCCACTGGCTTTGCTCCTGTATACTGTCTGTGCCTACCTGGGGATTGTCCTCGGTCTGTGGAAAGGTCCGGAGTTCAGAGCTGGCGATGAAGAGACCCTGGGGGTCGGCACGGGGCAGGCCAGCAGCCCGAAAATTCTCGATACGAGCGTGATCATTGATGGTCGTATCGCCGATATCTGCGAGACGGGATTCCTGGAGGGACCTCTGATCGTGCCGCAGTTTGTCCTCAAAGAACTCCAACATATTGCCGGGTCTCCTGACTCGATCAAACGGAATCGTGGACGACGTGGCCTGGATATTCTGCAACGGATCCAAAAGAATATCGACATAACGGTGCGTATTATCGATCATGATTTCCCCAAGATTCGTGAAGTTGATACGAAACTTGTGGCCTTAGGTAAAGCGCTCAAGGGCAAAGTGCTGACCAACGATTTCAATCTGAACAAGGTCGCTGAACTCCAGGGGGTTCCCGTCCTGAATGTGAATCAATTGGCCAATGCGGTAAAACCTGTGGTATTGCCCGGCGAGGTGATGAATGTGCATATCATGAAGGAAGGCAAGGAGTACGGCCAGGGCGTAGCCTATCTGGACGACGGGACTATGGTTGTGGTTGATAATGCCAAACGCTATGTGAGCAAACATGTTGATGTCATAGTTACGAGCGTTTTACAGACGACGGCTGGGCGGATGATCTTCACGCGTTTGCGAGAAGAGCACGAGCGGGAAGTCTCCATCGAGGGGCGGTAGCAGAGGCAGCGTCGTGGACATGAGACTGGCCTATGGCCGTGTGGCAGCGATCATTCCGGCGGCTGGGGAAGGCCGGCGCATGGGGAGAACTGTCCCTAAACAGTTTCTCCAGATTGGCGGTCGGGAGATTTTGACGCGCACACTCGAAGTATTCGAGGCGTGCGTAGCTGTAGACGAGGTCTGGGTGGTGGTCGCAGCTGAGCAGTGTTCCTCGTGTCAGAGTACAATAGTGGAGCGTTATGGATTTCGGAAAATCCGTGGTGTTATTGCTGGAGGGGCAACGCGTCAGGAATCTGTCTGGCGGGGATTGCAACAGGTGACAGACGCAGTCACTCTCGTGGTTGTCCATGATGGGGTTCGCCCTCTGGTGACAGAGCGGCTTTTACAGCAAACGCTCGAGCATGCCAGCCGCCATGGTGCCGCTATCGCTGCTGTACCCCTGAAAGACACGCTGAAGCGCGTCTCTGCAGCAGGTACTGTAGAAGCCACGGTGCCGCGAGAGTATTTATGGCGTGTCCAGACCCCGCAAGCCTTTCGCCATGCGCTCTTACGCAGGGCGTTTCAGCACGCTTGGCGCCAAGGTCTCCAGGCCACAGACGAGGCTGGACTCATTGAAGCCCTGGGATATCCGGTACAGATTGTCCCAAGCTACGAGCATAACATCAAAATTACCACTCCGGACGACCTTGTTTTTTGCGAAACGTTCCTGCGCGAGCGTGCGTGAGAGTTCCTATGCGTATTGGCTGCGGTTACGATGTCCATCCATTGGTGCCAGGACGTCCGTTAGTGCTCGGAGGTGTCACGATTCCGTATGAGCGCGGTTTGGATGGGCATTCCGATGCTGACGTGGTGGTCCATGCTCTGTGTGATGCGATGCTCGGTGCGCTTGCCCTCGGTGACTTGGGACACCACTTCCCGAGCACAGACGAACGCTGGCGTGGTGTGTCAAGTCTCCGTTTGCTGCAGCACGTGACCCAACTGCTAGCAGCACAGCACTATGCTCTAGGCAATGCTGACATTACGGTGGTCGCCCAGCGTCCACGCCTGGCGCCGTACGTGCCGCACATGGTGCAAACTCTGGCAACGACAGTAGGTGTAGACCCAGCGCAGATGAGTGTGAAGTCGACGACGACGGACGGCCTGGGGTTTATCGGTAAAGGGACGGGCATTGCGGCTTATGCTGTCTGTCTCTGCTGGCGTTGTGCTGCCGCTGGCGAGGCAGGGTCACCAACGGTGAGCACACGATGACGGACGAGAAGCTCTATGGGGTCCATCCGGTCCTCGAAGCTTTACAAGAAGAGCGTCGCCACATACGGCAGGTACTCATCAGTGCGCAACGGCGTGGGGCTGAGGTGCAACGCATTATTGCTCTCGCTGAGCGTCGTGGCATTCCTGTGGTCACGGTAGAGCGTGCGCAGTTACAGCAATTGCTCGGCCATAGGGCGCATCAGGGCGTTGTCGCCCTCACCGCGCCACATATCTATCAACCCTGGGCTGAGGTCATTGCCTATATCGCAGCAACGCCAGGGCCGCACACCTTGCTGTGCCTTGATAGTGTGACGGATGTGGGCAATTTTGCCGCTCTGATTCGTTCCGCCGCGGCCTTCGGTGTGCATGCCATTTTGTTGCCACGTCACGAGGCGGTGCCCTTGACCCCAGCAGTAGCGAAGCGTTCAGCAGGTGCAATCGAGCGCATATCCATCGTGCGCGTGGTCAACGTTGTGCGAGCTCTCGACGAGTTAAAACAACACGGATTCTGGGTATACGGTGCTGACATACAGGCCACCCTTATGGTTGCCCAGGTAGCTTGGCCAGAGCGCGTCGTGCTGGTATTAGGAGCAGAGAGTGGCGGCATACGCCGTCTAGTCCGTGAGCGGTGCGATAGCCTCGTGTGCATTCCCATGCACGCCAGCACGAATTCGCTCAACGTCGCTGTGGCCGGAGCGATTATTTTAGCGTATCGCTGGGACCAGTACGGCGCCTCATACGGCCAACAAAAGGGGGACAAGAGCAATCCAGGGCCAATTTCCCGTTGACAAAGCTGGGTTTTTTTTTTACGATTTCCAATTACGCATTTTGCTGACTGCCTTATGGGCATGTCTGCACTGCCGATGTAGCTCAAAGGTAGAGCAGCTGACTTGTAATCAGCAGGTTGGAGGTTCAATTCCTCTCATCGGCTCCTCGGGTGTATCAGACAAGCATTTTCCATGGCACTGTCTAATCTATATGTTTCCAGGGGAGGTTCCCGAGCGGTCAAAGGGGGCAGACTGTAAATCTGTTGGCTCAGCCTTCGGAGGTTCGAATCCTCCCCTCCCCATTACTTATGGAACCATGATACGGGGCGGGAATAGCTCAGTTGGCTAGAGCGCCAGCCTTCCAAGCTGGGGGTCGCGGGTTCGAGTCCCGTTTCCCGCTCTTGCGCAGTACGCCTTTGGGCCCACGTAGCTCAGGAGGCAGAGCACTTCCTTGGTAAGGAAGAGGTCATCGGTTCGAGTCCGATCGTGGGCTCTGTTATGAGCTTGAAGCTCATAACAGAGTATAAAGCCAGTCTAAGAGTGGGACAACACGTCTCTTGAGATGAAGTTTCTATGCGAAGCCAAGTTCTTGTAAGAAAGGGGTAGGGGATGGCGAAAGCGAAGTTTCAGCGCACCAAGCCGCATGTCAACGTGGGCACCATCGGGCATGTCGATCATGGCAAAACGACCCTGACGTCGGCCATGACGCAGGTGTTAGCCAAAAAGGGCTTGGC
>JBMDXC010000243.1:0-4623 GCA_048594805.1 Candidatus Entotheonellaceae bacterium
TCCCAGATCCATGGCCGCCTCTTCCAGCGTGGGGTCAAGGCGCTGCATACGAGCCAGGATGACCAGTGTCGTGAGCGGAATAGAGAAGGCAACATGCGCCAAGATAATCGTCAGTACCCCGAGCGGCAGGTTGATGGCCACGAAAAAGAGTAGCAGGGCAATGCCAATGACGAGCGACGGCATGATCAGCGGGATATAGAGGAGACTCTGCAACAGCTCCCTGCCAGGGAAGCGGGCTCGATACAGCGCCAGTGCCGTCATGGTGCCAATGGCCGTGGCGATCAGCACGGCTGGAATGACGACGGTCAGGCTCACGAGCAGCGCCTCCTGGATGTGTTGATTCTGCCACACGGCCTGGTACCAGCGCCACGTAAATCCCTCCCAGCGCACGCTGTATTCGGATGGTGTGAACGAAAACACCATCAAGACGAACAGAGGAGCATACAGAAACAGGTAGATGCAGACCGAGCACAGGGCTAAAAGCCGTGAAGAGGAAGCATGCATCATGATAGTGTCGTGCCGAGGGGTGAGGACGCTAGGATCATAGGCAGGCTCCTAAGAACTTTGGCCAAACATCGTGCCACTCAGAAACCGATCACCAACCATGACTACCACCACATTGATCACCAGCAACAGCACTGACAGGGCCGTCACAGCTTGCCACTGTGGTAGTCTGTTTGGATATCACAGAACGCTCCCTTCAGTCAATGCCCCCAGGAATGCCAAGCAATACCAGCAGCATACGGTCTAGCGTACCTCCAATGCAGTCCTTCCCGTCCACCTGCTCTCAATCTCGGCGCGCAGCCCGCTATTCAGTCGGACTTGCGAGGGCATGAGACACATCTGATACTGGCTCTGTTGCCAGCAGGTTACGCAGGCTCACGTAGCCTACATCCCGATACTCCGCCTCGCTACTACGGGCAAGGGGGAGCAAGAGCTTCACCATTGCAGACCGATCTGAAAGGCGAACGTAACCTGAGAGTCTTTGCAACCCACTTACGGCCGCCCAACGCACGTTTCTGTACGGATCGGCTAGGGTATGGAGCAAGGCCGTCAGGACCTCTGGGGTCACCGCCACCACGCCCAGCTGCCCCACTGCTGTGGCCGCCACCCCGCGCGTTTATGTCTGAATCGGCCAGGGCATGGAGCAAGGCCGTCACGACTTCCGGGGTCGCTGCCGTCGCGCCTAGCCGTCCCAGCGCTCTGGCCGCCGCTTGGCGTATACTCTTACGGCGGTTCGAGAGACATTCAGCCAGTTTTTTTGACAGTTCTACACCGAATATTGTACCGTTCAGTCGTGAGCAGGCCTGTCTAATATCATCTTGTAGCGCAGGCGGCGATTTGGGCGCAAAGTATACTTTGAGAAGTTGTGACAACACTGTGTGACGTAACTCAGCATCCACACGTATGTCATCAGCCAGGCATCGTACTGCCATGAGCAAGTCGCGGTGCAGGATATTCTCATGCTCGCTCTTCATCTCAAGGATCGTCCATAAGAATTGCGTCGCCTGGTACGGGCTGAACTCACCCAGGTGCCCGGCAGTGAGGAGCATAATCTCATTCCAGCGGGAATCGTGCAGCAGTGGTTTGAGCACATGCTTACCCTCCCGCTGCCATTTATCGGCCAGGCAGAGAGCGGCGAAATATTCCTCGAAAGTTAGGTGGAGGAAGCCGTAAATACTACAGCTCTCGTGATCGAGACCACGCTCCAGAAAAATCCCACTAAACTCGCTGACATTACGGCGGAACTGCGACGCACGGGCATGCGCGTCACGTTCACTGATGCCAGGGTCGTGCTGCTGTAGTACATCAACGAGGAAGCTATGCAACGCCTCTTGCCCGATGAGCCCGGTGGACGTTGTATGGTGTAGATGCCACGCAACTGTTGGTAAGAGGAGATGCATGGTCTCTGACGAGTCCCAACCTTCGGGGCTGACACGCCGATGGCTCATCCACTGATCCACGAGCGTCTCAGCAGCCAGGCGATACAGTGTGACACGGTGGTTGGGCAGCCTGGCACCGCGCCAGAGCACGAGTGCAATGACCGTAAGCAGCAGAGGACTCGATGCCAGGCGGCGGATCGAGGGACTAGCCTGAATCGCCTGCACTAGTCTCTCCGCACTGTCAGGTGTTCCCAGAGCCGTATACCAGCGCTGCGCGAAGCAGGCAATCTCACGGTCGTCAAATGGGCTGATGGTAAACTGCGCAAACTCTCCCCTGAGCTGTGCCTCACGATAGCCAACGACACGCGATGTCACGAGCACACGACATTGTGGGTGAGTCCAGGCGAACTGCTCAAGGCGTTGCGCCACCTCACGCCGCTGCTGAGTGTCAATAATTTCATCCAGACCATCTAATAGGAAGATAATGTCCCCTCGAGCCATTGCCTCGTTGAGGAGCGCGTCAGCCAAGGGTAATTGGCGTGCCTGACAGGAAGTGGGGGCAAAGGCATCAAGCAGGGCATTAGGATAGCCCTGGAGATATTGCGCATACTCGCTAATGCGGATGTATATTGGTAGGGCCTTAGCCAGGTCAGGTATATGCTCGATGATGTCCGGCTGCGTATCGGAGGTGCTCGATCTCGCCAGGGTATAGGCCACGTAGCGTAGTAACGTAGTCTTGCCCGCTCCAGGATCGCCGAGTATGACGGCACGGCGTTCCTGCAACAATTCGGGGATCTCAACGCGACGTGGTTTCGCCTCGTGCTGGGTCTCAAGCATATAGCGTTCTGCATCAGCTCCAGGCTCCGGCAGACCTGACTCTTTTTCTTGCTGCTTCAGCACGAGGGAGCGTAACGTCCGTGTTTCTTCCTCCGCGGGCTGCGCGACGTGCTCAGCTCGCAGTGGTATGAAGACGTCCTCCATGCGCATCTGCACGATCTGCCCGCCACGCATAGGCGCGAGTCCCTGCAAGTTCACGAACTCATTATGCGAGACCAGAGCTTCCAGGTAACTCCGGCGCATGCTTTCCAGCACGTTCCACTCTAATGGTGGTTCAATAAAGAAGGTTGCACTGCGCCAGGAATAGAAATCAGCAGCCAAAGTGGCGATATCAGCCAGTATGGCTTGATTCACCCACATAATGACGGCGATGCCCGTACGCCCGAAGCGGTTACGCTGGCTATTGAGGAGCTGGATCGCCTCCGTCCTCTTGTCTCGTGGCAGCGCTTCAAGCCCAGTCACCGATACCACAGGCCGGCCATCGTACGATGTTATGGCTTCAGTAGTGCCCTCGAGTAAACTGAGGTGCTCAGCATCGTAGCAAAACTCACGCAGCGTAATGTCCGGGGACAGACGCTGACGCAGCCTATCCACAGCATGCCTCCGCAACACGGTATCGTCGCAGACAGCAATGAGGATCAAGGCGTCTTCTGCCATCTCAATATAAAGAGCAAGGTGCTCAATCGTTTCGTCAAAATTCGGCATGACTACTCTCGTCGACCTTACAGCAACGGCAAGACGGCTGGATGCGCATCAAACCAGAAGATATCACGGTCATCGCAGTAGGAAAGCAGATGGAGACTGCGCAGCAACTCATCTTCTACCGCTGCAGATTGGCCACCGCTGAGCGTCCCTTCTCGCAGCACACGCTGCAGTGCCTGGCGATGTTCAGCGTTAAGTTGCGGGGCAATAATTTGCCGCCTCTGATTCACCACATCACGCGCTATTGTCTCATCAATCTGCATTGTATCACGCAACTGTACAAACGTCGCAGCGTCGCGGAACGAGCGGACCAACTCACGCATCACCCCACCACTCATCCTGACAAGTACATCCAGGGCCGGCGGTGTCACGAGCGGATCAGCAGCTCTCCCTCGCGCCTCGAACCGTTTAGTCACCACTTTCCGCATTACCTGCATACCATCCTCATTGGTCTCGCGCTCCAGCTTCCAATGGTCACCTAAAGGTGGACGTTTGTGCACTGGAAGATTCGGCAATATAGCACAGTCATTGAAAAGATTATGCGCCTGCTCAACGCCTACACGGTGGTAAAACTCTATAGGGGCAGCATACACCAGAGCGCAAGACGGTTCGGTAAGGAGGGCACTCTCGGCGAAGAGCAGTTGCGCCCGAGTAGCCGATACTTTGTCGAGGCCATCCGTAATGACGAGCACAGGCTTGCCAGCTTTGTCCTGGACGTCCTCAATGATCTCATTTAAGGCTCCAATGACCTCTTGTCGATTAGCCGGGAGCTCCAAGGTCTTTACGAGATCATCGCGGACATTGAGTTCGATGCGGAAAGTCTTAAATACTTGTCCTGCCCCCACAACGGCTGCCCCTGCGGCTAATGCTGCTGGTGGGCCCCCTCCGGCGCTGGCCCCGGTGACGAGCGCTATGGCAAACACTTGTTTGAGGAGTTGGTCCAATTTTAAGGTAAAACCCTTACGCTCTTCGTACTTCCGCACAAATTTGGCCAGGCTTTTGACCAGGTTGCTCGCCAGCTGGTCAGCGGGGTTGAGACCTGCGGCACGAGCAGCGGCATGAATAGCAAGGCCCATACCAAGCAGCACTTCTAGATGAGTAGCCGTGTCTGCAAGGCTTTGTTCGGCATCAAACCATAAGACGAAGAAATCGTTCACTAAATCCTGCCCGGTACGCATCAATTCTGAGCTTTTGCCACTGC
>JBMDXC010000244.1:0-4305 GCA_048594805.1 Candidatus Entotheonellaceae bacterium
GATTGACGACGAATTCGGTGCCATGCTGTCGGCCCGCAAGGCCGAGCGCGAGGCCAAGACCGGGACGCCCTCCAGGCAAGCTGAGGATGTGCCGAGGATCTAAGCGTTGGCAGCCTCGACGTGTAGTGCCGAGATCCTTGATGACCTGGCGGCACTGGCTGCCGCCATCGATCTCTACCGCAGTATGGACCTGACCTTCTGGCTGCCCAAGCGGAAGCAGCGCTGGCACAGGTGGCATAAAGACACTGTGATCCCGGATTTTTGCAGGGTTTTCTCAATAAGTATCCTCCGGCAGAGCCGGAGGTATTACGATTGCGCTCAACGACAATATTGTGTGCACTTGGCGACCAGGCCAGTGTACTTGGCACTATGGCGCTGGTGTATACTGTCCGGTCACAGTAATACTCGTGTTTCTAGCTCTGCGATACACGGTCTTGACGAAAGGCAGTGCATGGTACGCTATGTTCCTATCGTATGTCTTTGCCTGCTACTGCTGTGGGGCGCTATAGCCTGTGCTCTGAAGCGCGGCGAGTCTGCCGCCCTATCAGAGCGTGGCTTTCGGGTATCTTTACAGGTCTCTGATACGATCATTCTCTTTGGTCTTCCAGACCCGCGATACCCACAAACTGCCGAGGTGGTTGTGCGTGTGCGTGATGCGCAGGGTCAGCCCATTGATGGCATTATGGTGCTGTTCTCCGTTGCGCCATCCTGGACGCAGTATGCCTCCCTCACCCCGACGGAGGTGCGCACACGCAATGGGGAATCGCGGGTCGTCTTTGCAGCCAAGACCACGGGCGTGGTGCCTGTCATGGCCCGTGTCGACAATGTCACGCTCAAAGCTGCTATCACGGTGGAGAGGCGTCCTGTTCCCAGTGATGCCGGCGAGTGAGAGGTCGGAGTAGAGGAAACGTCCATGCAGGCGTTGCCTGCACCACGCCGTATGAAAACAGCTCGTTGGCGGGTTTCGTAGGAGAACTCGAAACCTGCTTTAAATGAGCATCAGGTAGTAGATCAGGTCCATATCATACCCGGGCGTATCGCAAAATTCTGCCCCTATGCAACGACCCTGTACGTGTCTGATCACCACTGTACGGCGAATTTCCGTGTGTTTATGATCATCTAAGACAAATCGCACCCCCAGGACTTCCTCTACGGCTAAATCGTGCTCTTTCTCCGTTTGAAATCGGATGCCCGTAAACGACACATCCGTGACGGTCATACAGCCCATGGTATCCATCACGGTCTTGGCATAGGAGCCTGGGAGGCGTGTCCTTTTGCGATAAAATTTTCTTGATTCGATAATGACATCTGGGACAGCAAAAACGCAACCACATAGACATTTCGCTTTGATAGGGCTCTTATCGTTTAGGTACGGAGCAAAGTTCACCAGCTTGGTATTGTGGCAACTTGGACACGTAAGAACCGCTTCTTTTCTGCTATTGACGTAAACTTTCTGAGGTGCTGTGGGTGGGGTCATGAGTGCCCTTCCTTGGGGGAGTATCCGACGTGCCGCACGGGTTAGCGAGGCGCTGTCACCGTTCTCCTTATCGGCAGACGCGCTCCACATCATGAGCGCGAGGGAAAGAGCCCGGGTAATGCCTGGGGCACGTCTTGAGGCATGCCCCCCCGTGATCGCTTCCCAACTTTCTTTATCCCCCTTTTGCTTGGTACACTGTAGCGACGAGTTATGGTGAAATTGGTTCCAGGGACACGCGCTGTGCGAGCCCTCTGGCGGCGCGCCTCTCTTGCGGAGAGCGCACCGATGTTCCACGCTCGTCCTTGACGTCATGCTCCACGAGACCTTTGTGAGGAGACACGATTATGCCCAAGTGCCGCTCGCTGGTCGCCGCGCTCATGGTCGCCGGACTCGTCGTCACGGCGCTACCGCGCCTGGCCTTTGCCAGGGACAAATTTACGCTGGCGATCAGCATCTATGCTGGCTGGATGCCGTGGTACTACGCCAAGGATCAGGGCATCCTCAAGAAGTGGGCCGAGCGCTACAAGATTGCGATTGATGTGGTGGAGATGGACTACATCCCCAGCATTGAGGCGTATGTGGCTGGCAAGGTCGACGCCACGGTGATGACCAACATGGAAGCCCTGGACATGCCAGCCAGATCTGGGGTCGATACCACCGTGCTGATTGTTGGTGACTATTCCAACGGCAACGACGCCCTGCTCGTGCGTGGGATTGCTGATGTGAAGGGACTCAAAGGCACAGCAGTGTCTCTCGTGGAGCTGTCGGTGAGCCATTATCTCCTGGCCCGGGCGCTCGAGATGCACGGCGTGCAGGAGTCAGAGCTGAAAGTGGTGAATACGTCTGACTCTGATATCGGTCCTGCCTTTATCGCCAACAAGAGTCAGAAGGCCGTGGTGACCTGGAACCCCATGGTGATGACCATCGAACAGACGCCGGGTGTGAGCAAAATTTTTGACTCGTCGAAGATTCCTGGCGAGATCCTCGACCTGCTCGTCGTCAACACCAAAGTGCTCAACGAGGATGCGCGTTTTGCGGAGGCCCTCGTGGGAGCCTGGTACGAGGTGATGAGTCTGATGTCCCAGCGTGGTCCAGAAGCCGATAAGGTACTGACGGCCATGGCCCAACGCTCGAACGCCTCGCTCAATGAGTACAAGGCGCAGCTGCGGACCACGGCGATGTTCTGGACGCCAGAAGCGGCCATCGATTATACGCGTGGCCCTGAGATCAAGGAGAAAATGGACTTTGTCCGGCACTTCTGCTTCAAGCATGGTCTGCTCGGTGAGAACGCCAGCAGTGTCGACGTCGTGGGCATCAGCTACCCGGACGGCACCATCCAGGGCGATAGCCGCAACGTCAAGCTGCGTTTCGATACACGTGTCATGGAGAAGGCCAGGGCCGGCCAGTTGCGTCAGAATTAGGCCTTGTCCAGGCTCGCCCTGGTTGCCAGAGGTGTGGTCGTGAAGCATTTTTTCCGGACGAATGCCCAACCGAGTGTCGCGGCCCGCTGGGTGCTCTCTACCCTCCTCTTTGGGCTGCTCATTGCTGGCTACCTGATTGGCTCCTACTATCGGCACCTGGAGAATCCGCAAGATAACGTCATGCCGACGCTATCGCAGATGCTCGATGGCGTGAAACGATCGGCCTTCGAGCGCGACCGGAATGGCGATCTGCGGCTCTGGCTCGATACGTTCGCCAGTGCGTGCCGCTTTGGCCTGGCGCTCAGCGTGATTGGCCTGGCCATTCCGCTTGGGGTTGGCATGGGGCTGTTTCCATATGTGGAAGCCCTGTTCTACCGCTTTCTGGTGTTTTTCGATAAGATCCCGGCACTCTCCGTCTTGCCGATTTTGTTTATCATCTTTGGCCTGGATGAGCTGTCAAAGATAGCCCTGATCATCATCGGCGTTTTCCCAACTGTGGCGCTCGAAGCCTACCTACGGTCCAAGACCATACCCCAGGAACAAATACACAAGGCCCACACCCTGGGGGCTTCGGAGCACGAAATTGCCTACCGCATTGTATTGCCACAGATCTTTCCCAAAATGCTCGACACCATCCGCCTGAACCTCAAAGCTGCCATGCTGCTCCTCATTGCTGGAGAATCGCTGGCGGCGACGGTTGGCCTGGGCTACCGTATCTTTGTGGTGCGGCGGTATGTCGCCATGGATATCATCATCCCCTATGTCCTGTGGATGACAGTCCTGCTCTTCCTCACTGATTGGTTCATCCAGTGGGTGATCCGCCGGCACTATGCCTGGCTCGACAAGTAAGTAGGTGGTGCAAGGAGAAGGAACGTGGCGGAGAACACGTATCTCATCAGTCTCCAGGGGGTGGAGGTGAGCTACCCCAAGAACAACCATGGGCACGGGGGACGCAACGTCATTATCAACAACGTGCGCCTGAACATTCGGGCTGGGGAATTTCTCTCCGTGGTCGGGCCAACCGGCTGTGGCAAATCCACGCTCCTGCGGCTGATCCTCGGCGCGCAGTTCCCCACACGGGGTACGGTGCTCGTCGCGGGGCAACCAGTGACCGGAGTCAACCGTGACTGTGGCATCGTGTTCCAGAAGTACTCGCTGTTTCCACACCTTAAGGTGTTGGATAACATCGCCTTCGGGCCGCTGTTGGAGCACACGACACTCCTGCAGCGAGTGCTGCATACCCCTACCTATCGCTGCGTGCGGCGTCAGTACCGCGAGGCAGCGCGGGAATATGTGGAGCGTATCGGGCTGCATCCGGGCGATGGCGACAAGTACCCCTACGAGCTGTCAGGCGGTATGCAGCAGCGTGTGGCGATTGCACAGGCGCTCATGATGCGCCCCCAAATC
>JBMDXC010000245.1:0-3568 GCA_048594805.1 Candidatus Entotheonellaceae bacterium
TCAACTGCCTCCGCTCCACCGCTATAGAGCTGCGTCTTGGTGAGTTCGCTGGGAGTAAGGGAGGCAATCAGTGCGAGCAGCTGGGCACGATTTTCCGTTGTAAAACTGCCAACGATGACTTTGCGGATCTGGGCTTCCAACGCCGCTACCAGTGCTGGATGCGCATGCCCGAGGCTGGCGACAGTAACACCAGCGTAGAAATCGATATAGCGGTTGCCGTCAATGTCCGTCAATGTCGCGCCGTCACCGTGCGATATAGTCAGACGCGCGAGTTGGGCAATACGTTGGATGCCAGGAGAGAGGAACTCCTGCTCGGTGGTAAAGAGGGCAACCGACTGTGGGCCAGGCATAGTCGAGACACTAGCAACTGCGTTCTTCTGTTGGGTCATACCCCTTCCTTTAAAGGTCATACGCTCAGGGTTGTGCCGTCTGCAATCATAGGCAGAAGGAGAGTGGGTTGCGCTGTAGAGGGTACATAAGAAACTGTACGCGCCTGTACAGTCGAGGCGAGCGTGCTACAACCATGGCAACGATACGCAGCCAGTAAGCACCGTTGCCACAGTCGGCATATTATACACCATCTCCTCGCCTAACCTTCAGAAAAAATTTACACATGGCGCGGACCTGTGGTACCATTGCTGCGCTCGTAGTCCCGCAGGCGGGGCATACTCACAAGCTACAGAGGAGGCCAACGTGCCTGGAGCCCAGTTTGTCCTGCAAGGCGCAAAGCGTATCTTTGACGCTAAAGCGTTGTATGCGCAGCTCGTGATCACTGATAATTGTAACCTCTCCTGTGGCTACTGCAATGAATACATCCCCGGTGCACCGCCTGTGCCCCTCGCCACACTCCAGCAGCGTGTTGATAAGCTCGAGGCCCTGGGTGTGTTAGTATATGACCTCCTGGGGGGAGAGCCGCTGATGCATCCGGATCTGGCCGCTTTGATTCGCTACATGAAAGCCAGGGGGCAACACCACAACATCGTCGTGCTCATCACCAATGGATTTTTGCTCACGCCGAAGAAAGTGGCGGCGCTCAACGAGGCGGGGCTGGACATGATGCAGATCAGTGTCGATTCCATTGTGCCGACCGCCTCTTCACACAAGGCTCTGAAAACGGTCCTCCCGAAGTTGCATATGCTGGCGCGTGAGGCGCGCTTCCGAGTGAAGGTGCAATCGGTACTGACGGAGCAAACATATCGGCAGTATGACGAATTCCGCCAACTCCTCGCTCCTCTTCCGTTTGATTTTGGTTTCTCGCTGTTACACCAGCCGGGAGGGCACGTCGCCATTCAAGGTGACCAGTACGTGCGCCTGTTGGCCGAGCATGACCTCTTTGCCGGGATGCGCTTTTACCGCCAGCATGCCGAGGAGATGCTGCGTGGAGATGACTCGCGTCCCTGGAAATGCCTGGGTGGCAGCAAATTCCTCTATGTCAATGCGGCAGGGGAAGTGCAGTTTTGCAGCCAGAGCCACGAATTTCGTAAGCCCCTTTGTGAGATGACCCTGACTGATCTGCGTGCCAACAATCGCCATAAAGCCTGTGAGCCTGGTTGTGCACTGGGCTGTGCCCGGTTGGTCTCGCACGCCCTGGGCGAACCCCTCCACACCCTGCAAACCAGCCTGACATTGGTCTCGCGTATACGCTCGGCTGCCAAACCCGTCACTGCTCTCTCCACGTCAGTCACACCGGCCGAGACGCCGAGTTGCTGAGCCACGAGTACAAGGAACCGATATGGACGTGCAGAGCATTGATACCGTGCTCTTTGACTTCGGTGGCACGCTAGATGCCCCCGGCGTGCATTGGCTGACACGCTTTCACAGGCTTTACTCCCAGATTGGCCTTGAGGTAGCGCCAGAGCGTATCAAAGAGGCGTTTTATTGGGCTGATACGCAACTGCTGGCGCATCCGGAGATCACTACGTTACAGTTTCTCCCGCTCATGCTCGAGCATGCGGCCTTGCAACTGCGCTACTTGAATCTCCCCACGCATCCGTACCAGCAGCAGTTGGCAACCGGCTTTTATGCCGCAGCACAGCGCTCGCTCCAGGTCAGTGTCGGCGTCCTGACGGCCCTGCGCCAGCGGTTTACGCTAGGCGTGATCTCGAATTTCTATGGCAACGTCACAACTCTCTGCCAGGAATGTGGCCTGGCGGCCCTGTGTGATGTCATTATTGATTCGGCGCAGGTGGGCGTCAGTAAACCCGCGCAGCGTATCTTCTCTCTGGCGCTGGAACAGCTTGGCCGTACGCCACAGACGGCAGTGTATGTGGGCGACTCCTTCGAGCGTGACGTGCTCGGGGCCAGAGCGGCTGGTCTGCGCACCATCTGGTTGCGCGGCTCCAGGCCGCGCACCTGTCCTGATCCATCCATGGTCGATGCCACCATCACGACGCTGGAAGAGCTGCCAGCCGTCCTGGCTGCGACCGCCAGACCACGACGGCAGCGCGTAGCATGAAGGTGGGTATTCTCGCCGCTGGCGAAGGCTCCCGCCTGCGTGCCGGTGGTTTCCTCATGCCCAAGCCATTGCTCTCTATTGCTGGCGTGCCCCTCATCGGGCGCCTACTCGGGGCTGTGCAGCCGCTCATGCCAGAAGCGATTGTCTGTGTCATTAACAATCAGGGGACCAGTGTGGCAGACTACGTGCTGCGGCACTATCCTACTCTGCCAGTCGAGTTTGTGCAGCGGGACACGGCCAGTTCGTACGAAAGTTTTATGATACTGTGTGCCCATCTGCACGGTTCCCCTTTCCTGGTCACAACGGTTGACTCGGTTTTTCCTCCTGATTTCCTGCCGCAGTTTGTCGCAGCAGCCAGCCAGCAGCCTGGCATTGACATGATGCTCAGCCTCACCACCTTTATTGACGACGAAAAACCGCTGCATGTCCGTCTGGATGCGCACCAGCGTATTGTGCAGCTTGGCGATGCTGCCCATGGCAGTGCCCATGTCACCTCGGGTTTCTACTACTGCTCTCCACGTGTGAGTGCCGCCTGCGCTGCTCTCGCGCCGACACGTGTCAGTGCCTTACGGGAGTTCTTGGGCTGGCTGTTGCAGCAAGGCTACTGGTTGCAGGGGTATCTGGCGCCAAAGACGATTGACGTTGACCGCCCACAAGACATTGCTGTGGCTGAGCGGTTCGTCCAGGAATTTGAACATCCATAAGCCCCTCACAGGAACGATCACGATGCCAGTACATTTCCTGGGCATTTACCGTGAAAAACGCTTCTCCCCAGGGGCACATGCCGCTGGCGATGCGGAGATTTTAGAACTGACCCATGCCGCCCTCGCACGCCTTGGCTATCAAACGAGGCTTATTGTCCCTGAGAGATTGCCCAATATGGCTCCCTCCGCCCCGGTAGTCTTCAGCATGTGCCAGAGTCTTGAAGCCCTTGCAGTGCTCCAGGCGTGGGAAGCACAGGGTGTCCTGGTGCTCAACACGTCCGCGGCTGTGCGTGCCTGCTATCGCCTGGCGTTGGTGACAGCCCTCAGTCAGACCACGCTACCCTTCCCGCGCAGTGTCATTATCCCACTGGATGAGACGGTGTCGTCCGGGATACGCTGCCCCGTGCTG
>JBMDXC010000246.1:0-30948 GCA_048594805.1 Candidatus Entotheonellaceae bacterium
TAGAAGCGGGCGAGGGCCTGGCCGAGGTCGGCTTTGGGGATGCGGTAGGTCTCGAGCAGGACGGTTTCGACCTCGCAGCGTTTGCGGCGCGCCTCGGCGATGGCACTGCTCAAGTCGTGGCGCGTGAGCAGCTGCTGCTCAAGCAGGTAATCAAACTTTCCGGGATGCTTGGCCACGCGTGTCTGTGAGAGTTCATGTTCCTGATTTGTGGGGGAAGCCTCAGGGGAGCCGCTATGGAGTTCCTGTGGGAGTTTGGTCTGCTGTGTCTGTACGGTCGCCGTACCATTCCCGTGCAACGTTGTCTGGCACTGGCGGTACAGGGTGGTTCCTAAGGCAGCCGCGACTGCCCGAGCACAGTCTTCCTCGGCAGCCGAAAAGCGATCAGCAGTGCGCTTATTGATCAGCAGCACCACGCCCATGAGGTATTTACGCTCGATAAGCATAGGAATGGCGAGCAGTTGTTGCGTGCGCCAGGCGCTCTGCTCATCCCAGGTTGGATCAAAATGCAGCCGTGCGCTGATCATCGCCCAGGCAGTCGCCTCATAGGCGTCAGCCACGTTCAGCACTTTGCCATGTAAGGCACAATAGCCCAGTATGTTGTCTGGCATAATGGGCACTGGTTCAGCCCACCTCCCGGCGCATGGCTCCCAGGCGAGCTTGACATAGAAGGTGCGTCGTTCCCGGTCTACCGCATAGAGAATCAATTGTGTGGCGTCACAGAGCGTGACGAGATCGTGTATAATCTCAAGATAGAACTCATCCCCATCTCCCATACTTTGGAGCTTCTGGAGGATAGTGGCCGTACGGTCCCACAGGTCTTGTGGCACTTTCAGGGTGGAATCAAGCGCTACTTCCTGATCTGTCTCATCTGCTATCATAGCCCGTTCTCTTCAGCGGCAGCCGCTATACACAGGTCCACAGATGGGGCACATAGCATCGAGGAGCTTGGGACAGACGCCTTCATGCCTCACCGTATTATATCGTTCTCATTGCAGAGAATCATGACTGTGGCGCGTTGTGATGTATATTACATATCTGCCGTGAGCTGTCTCACGTATGCTCTATAAGCTCGATGTCCTGCACACCCTACTGCGATCTTGGCTGGTTAAAAGTCTTGAGCCTGTCTGGTCATTCAGTATATGATGCCTTTACTTACAGTAGATGACCCTGTGCAGGCAGCGCACAGCGTGCTTTATGATAGGACTATGTCATATCGCAGGAGGAAGCAACAATGATTTTGGAAGGAAAAGTAGCGGCAGTCACTGGTGGCGGGAATGGTATTGGCCGGGAAGTCAGTAAGCTCCTGGCCCAGGAAGGTGCCAAAGTGGTAGTCAATGACCTGGGCGTGTCACTCGATGGGAGTGGTGGCACGCATTCAGCCGCGGATAGCGCCATCAAAGAGATTCAAGCCGCCGGTGGCACTGCGGTCGCCAACTACGACTCCGTGGCCACCCCTGAGGGTGGTCAGGCTATTATCCAGACGGCTCTGGATCATTTTGGCAAGATCGACATTGTAGTGCATGTGGCTGGCATCCTGCGCGACCGCATGCTCTTTAATATGAGCATTGAAGAATGGGACGCAGTGATTAACGTGCATCTGCGTGGGGCATTTTGCGTCATTCGTCCCGCTGCGGCGCTCATGCGAGCCCAGAAAAGCGGCCGTATCATTGCGTTTTCGTCCGGTTCCGCCGCGGGCAATTCAGGACAGGCGAACTACTCAGCAGCCAAGGCTGGCATTCTCGGCCTCATCCGCACTGCCGCACGTGATCTGGCCAAGTATGGGGTAACGGCGAATGCCATCTGGCCTTCGGCTGCCACACGCATGACTGCAAGTGTGCCCGAGGCGGCCGCAGCCCTGCGCACCGAGCGCGGCCTGCGACGGGCGAGCGGCGCCCGCCCGCAAATTCGTGACCCCAAGCACGTGGCCCCTATGGTAGCCTATCTGGCGTCCGATTTGGCGCAGGACATCACGGGCTACACGTTTGCTATTGGCGGCGAACGCCTGGCGCTCATTTCGAACCCAGAGCCCATTCGTGAAGTGTATTGCGCTGGTGGCTGGACCATGGAAAAAATGCTTGAACTCTTCCCACAAACGCTGGGAACGATGAACCTGAAAAACCTCTAAGTGCTGCGCCCGGCTACTGCGTAGGGCTCATGAGCCGTGCGCAGCACCCCCGCCAGTGTGGCGGGGCACCTCCCGGGCTTGCCAGGCACATACGCCTCGTATGGAACCCGCGGCGTATGGACTGCGCACAGGACTAAGCTCGTGTACTCTTGCCCCCTTCTCCACAGTGGGAAGGGGGGCACTGTGCTGCTACCCGTTGCGATAATCGTGGGATGTGGTCGACACAGAGTGGTCATGATCATAGGTGCTACCGTGCTGTAAGGCATACCACTGCTCGGCAAAGCGCCGCAGTTGGGCGTCGACGCGCCCATTGACCGAATCCGGTGGATACCATATGCCGGCACAACGCTGTCCTGCGACTACATCGGTGAGGATAGGTAAGCCATCATCGATCGTGGCGACGGGATAGAGGTGGAATTGCCCTGCGGCAATAGCCTCGATCACATCTTCGCGTAGCATCAAATCATCGACGTTTTGGGGAGGCAAAATCACGCCCTGAGTCCCAGTGAGCCCTTGCAGCCGACAGACGTCAAAAAACCCTTCGATTTTCTCATTGATACCACTAATGGGTTGGAACTGACCTTTTTGGTTGACTGAACCAGTCACGGCAATGCCTTGATTAACAGGCAGACGCGCCAGGCTGGACAACAAAGCGTAGACTTCTGCGGCTGAGGCACTGTCCCCAGCAATGCCATCATAGGACTGCTCGATGCACAGGCTGGCACTGAGCACCAGGGGTTTATCCTGCGCGTAGGCGTGGCGCAAGTATCCACTAAGGATAAGCACTCCCTTGTTGTAGGTCGCATCACCGAGATCCACCTCACGCTCGATGTTTACTACCCCTGTATCCCCCATTGAGGTCTCTGCTGTAATGCGTATGGGGCATCCAAAGGCGTAGTCCACTTCCAACTCGTACACCGATAAGCCATTCACCTGGCCCACAATGGCACCGTGCGTGGCCATGAGCAGGATGCCCTCCGCAATCAGCTCACGGAGTTTTTCTTCCACCAGATTCACGCGTGCGAAGCGTTCATGGAGCGCGCGCTCCACCGCGACACGCGTCACTACGGATGCACCGGCCTTGCCGGCCCAGTAATCCGCTTCGCGTACGATGTCCGCGATGGACTCCAGGCGCGCACTGAGCTTGTTTTGGCGTCCGGCCAGGCGTACGCCCCACTCCACAAGGGCGGCGACGGCATAACGGTCACAGGGACGGAGGTGCTCCGTGTGGCAGATGCGGCTCAGAAAGCCGGCATATTGCATGATGGTCTGGGGCTGCCGTGGAATCGTTACATCAAAATCCGCCTTGACTTTGAATAAGCGTTGGAACACCTCGTCTTCATGCACCAGGGCCTCATAGACCTCTTCATCCCCGAGCATGATGACCTTGACATCACATGGAATGGGTTCAGGCTTCAAGGCCGTGCTCGGGACGAGCGAGAGATGATCAAAGGTTTGGATTTCGAGCCGACCATACCGGAGCGTACGTTTTAACGTGGACCACACGAGTGGCTCGGCCAGCGCATCGAGGGCATCGAACACGAGGTAGCCGCCCTGCGCCCGGTGGAAAGCCCCGGCACGGATGCCCATGAAGTCGCTGCGCCACATCCCCCCATATTCGAGTGTTGGCTCTATCGTGCCAAAGAGATTTTTATGCGTTGGAGACATTTCAAAGATGACAGGGGCCCCACGGACGTCACTGTTGTCCACGATGATGTTGATTTGATACTCGCGGAAAGGATCCTCCTCGTACATCATAGGGGGCGTGGACTGCGATGCCTCTCGGTCAGAGGCTGGAGCATGGGGGAGGAAGCGTTCGAAGTCTTCATTGAGTGCCTCTTCGACTTCCTGAAAGTACTGCTGGATTGCAGGGTCAGTGAAGGATGCGGCTGCGTGTGCCACGGCTTGCTGGATGAGCGGTCGCACGAGCGCACGCTCAAGCGTATGCACCGCCTCCTCCGCCTCTTGTTGGAGGCGTTGGACAGTGGCGAACACGGTACGCAAGCTCTCACTAAGCGGCGTGTACTGGGTGCGCAACTGCCGATAGAGTGCGATGGGAAAATGCCCAGCCTCTAGCCGTCGTTCGAGTTCGGCCAGAGGTGTGAGGCACCCTTCGAGTATCGGGGCGAGTTCTGGCACGAGTGTGGCATCGGCGGCGTGCCAGAGCAGGCCAAAATGTGGAGCCAGACGCTTTTCAAATTGCTCCAGGAGGCGTTGCTCACGGCGGCGTGCCTGCTGCAGGACTTGTTCTTTCCGCTGCTGGAACGTTTCGCTCGCATATAGTGCGGGAATGTCCTGCTTGAGGGTAGAGAGGAGTCCCTCCATAGCCTTTTTTAAGGTCTTCCCCTGGCCAGCCTGTAAGGCGAGCAGGCGTGGGCGCTCAGGATGTTTGAAGGCAAAAACGTAACACAGATCTGGCGGTGACGTGGCACGCTCCTGGCACCCAGCCAGCAACTGCTGCACCGCGGTGAGTCTGCCAGTACCAGGTGCTCCACACACATAGATATTATAACCGGCCCTGGTGATTTCCACGCCCAGTGCCAGCGCCTTTTGGGCGCGTTCCTGGCCAATAATACCCTCAAGTGGGGGAAGGTCAGCAGTAGTATCAAACGGGAAACTCTCTGGATCGCAACGCCAACGGAGCTTTTCCAGGGGCACTTCTGGAGAGGACAACTTGTCCTGCATGCAGACTCCTCTTCCATAGCCTGGCAGATGCCTGACGCACCTGCACTACTCTACCAATGGTGACGTGTTTCCTGATCTCTGTCAACCTAATACACCTATGCAGGCGAGCCGCGCGCCCGCTGGAGTTTTCGCTGCATGAGACCTGTCAGCCATGGACGGCTCCACAACATAAGACATTGTGAGGCTCCAATAATACTCCTATAATACTCCTACAACACTTTTATCAGGATTCCTACAGCCTCCTCTGTGCCCAGTATTACCAGCGTCAGGGGTTATCAAGCGGGTCCCAGCAGGCCTTAGGCCTTGGGATACCTCTCTCACAGGCCGAGCCAGCGCACTAGAGTGTCGGTAGGCTCGACTTCATCATCATTGAGTTTGTGCTGATGAGTCTGGACAACAGCTTTAGAACTAAAGGCATCTATCATAAATGTAGAGGATATACTGTGATCATGCATACCCAGGTTTCGTTACTGATCGCTCCCTATGGTGGAACGCTTGTGGATTTGATGGTTCCGGCGGTGGCGCGTGACGAGGTCAAGGCGCATGCCAGCCAATTGCCTTCGATCCAGTTATCCGCACGGGCCGTGTGTGATCTCGAACTCCTCGCCACTGGCGCGTTCTCCCCCCTTGATCGCTTTATGGGGCACACCGATCAGCAGCGCGTGCTCGATGAGATGCGCTTACAGAGCGGTCAGCTCTTTCCTCTCCCTGTCACCCTGCCCGTCGAGGCGAGCCCGGCATTACACCTGGATCACGACATTGCCTTGCGCGACGCCAAGAATGAGCTCTTGGCCGTGATGACCTTGGAAGAGATCTACCCCTGGGATCTGGCCGAAGTCGCACACAAAGCCTGTGGTACGCTCGACCTGCGTCATCCTCTGGTAGCGGAGATGCACCGCTGGGGTAAGCTCAATATTTCCGGGCATCTACGCGTGTTACAATTACCCAAACACTATGATTTCCAGGAGCTGCGTCTAACCCCAGTGCAGACGCGGGCGCGTCTGGAGGGGTTGGGCTACGTGAATGTCATCGCCTTTCAGACCCATCATCCTTTATATCGGGTGCACGAAGAGCTGACCAAGCGTGCGGTGCAGGAGGTTGATGGCGTGTTGTTACTGCATCCAGTCGTGGGCCTGATCAAGCCGGGGGATGTTGATTATTACACGCGTGTACGGGTGTATAAAGCCATGGCCGCCGGTTACTATGAGCCGCACCGGATTCTTCTGGCGCTACTCCCCCTGGCCATGCGTATGGCAGGACCGCGTGAAGCGCTCTGGCACGCGCTCATCCGTCGTAACTATGGGGCCAATCACTTCATGGTCGGGCGGGATCACGCCAGCCCTGGTAACGATTCTACCGGCAAACCGTTCTACGGCCCGTATGACGCCCAGGACCTGCTCCAACGTTACAGTGCGGAACTGGGAGTCACCATGGTGCCCTGCCGAGAATTGCTCTACCTCCCTGACGAGGGACGCTATGAGGAAGTCTCCCGTATTCCCTCGGGCACACGTACCGCCGCCATCTCCGGTGCACAGGTGCGCGAACAGTACTTGAACCAGGGTCAGAAGCTGCCGAGTTGGTTCACCCGGCCAGAGGTGGCGGAGATTCTTGTGGAAACCTATCCTCCCCGACACCGGCAAGGTGTATGTATCTGGTTTACGGGGCTGAGTGGTGCTGGCAAGTCCACCACCGCCGAAGTGCTGACGGTGCTTCTCCTCGAGCACGGACGGCAGGTCACCCTGCTCGATGGCGATGTGGTGCGTACGCATCTCTCCAAAGGCCTAGGGTTTAGCAAAGAAGACCGAGATACCAATATCCGGCGGATCGGTTTTGTGGCTGCGGAGATCGTCCAGCATGGCGGCGTGGCCATTTGTGCGGCAGTAAGCCCGTACCGCGCTACGCGTAACGATGTGCGCAATCTGGTGGGTACAGACCAGTTCGTAGAGGTATTCGTGGATACGCCTCTGGCGGTGTGCGAGGAGCGCGATACGAAGGGCATGTACGCCAAGGCACGCCGCGGTGAGATCAAAGAGTTCACGGGCATTGATGATCCATACGAAGCACCGCATAATCCAGAGATCAGGCTCGATACGGTGACGCAGACGCCCGAAGACAACGCCCGTCGCATCCTGCAGCACTTGCTCCAGCGCGGCTTCGTGCGCGACCAGACGAGCATGGTGAGTAATAGTGTCCACGCGCCCAGTGCGCCACGCCAGCCAATTGCTGCGCACAGCTAATTGCCCCGCCAGTTTGGCGGGGTGCTCACTGCGTATGGAACCTGCGGTTATTTACTGCGCACGGTACTCAGTCAGGTAGCGGCCTCTGACTCCTAGAGACCGCATTAGCGCTGTCGTTGCAGCGGTGCACGACGAGACCGCAGTGGTGCGAGGGCGCGCCGGCCATCGGGAGGCACATCGCCCGGGAGAATCGGGCGTTCGGGCAGGGTGAACTCGACGTGGCGTGTGGTACCATCGTAGTAGAGGGTGAGACGCACGGTATCTCCCACCTTGAGCGTGCGCACGAAGTGGGCAAATTTCTCTGCATCGTCGAGTTCCTTCCCATTGGCAGCAGTGATGATATCCCCGCCAAATAAAAACTCCTCACCGGCGATAGCGATCAACAGTTCGCCTTCATGTAGCCCGGCCTTGGCAGCAGGACTGCCGGGCTCGATAGTCTCCACCAGAAAGCCATCCACGAGCGGTAACTTGAGGAGATCCTGCACCTCTTTGTCGATGATTTTGCCACTGACACCGAGCCAGGGGCGTATCACTCGGCCCTGCTGCACGAGTTGTGGCAATACCTGCTTCACAACGTTGATAGGGATAGCAAAACCAATGTTTTTGGCGTCAATGAGAAGGGCAGACGTCAGGCCCACGACCTCGCCGCAACGATTCACCAGCGGTCCACCGGAGTTCCCAGGATTCATGGCGGCGTCAGTCTGGATAAGCGGCAGCATCAAGCTCAGTGGGAATTCCGACAGCAGACGGTCAATGCCTGAAATCACGCCACGCGTGAGGGTTTGCTCGAGTCCCATGGGATTCCCAATGGCGACAACCTCTGCGCCGACCTGGAGGGCATCGGAGTCACCCAGCGTCGCTTTGGGGAGACCAGCCTCAGGTACCGGAATACGCAGGACTGCGACATCGAGGATGGGATCGGTGCCAATGAGTTTGGCTGGGGTTGTGTAGCCATTATCCAGGGTGACGGAAATGGCGCGATACCCAAAAACGACATGGGAGTTTGTCAGGATAAGCCCTGCGTTATCAATAATCACCCCTGAGCCGACGATGGTGCTGATCCGTTCGCCGGGCTGCATGGAGGCTACCGAGACGGCGGAAATATACACGACAGATGGGGACACCTGCTGATACAGCGTGGGCAGCGCGGTATCGCACCTAGGCTTAGCCGTAGCATCGAGACACAGCAGTATGGTTATGACGACTTTCATGAGCATGGCTACACGCCAGTCTCGCATATCAGGATCTCCTGTGAGTGCAGCAGGGGGTGGTCTGTTACGCTTCTATCAGAGGCGCCGGTACCCGGGGCATGGCTTGCCACTGGTCGGGGTCATGGCCATAAAACAGCGTCGCCCCTTGCCGATCGCGCAAGTGGCGCAGGATGGCGAGCGAGTGCGACATAGTTGCCGCATCCCAGAGCACGCGTGGCAGGACGTCACGGTCAAGGTTCTCCCTGGTGTAGCACGCGTCAGCCGTGAACACCAGTGGCGCGTCCTTATGCGCCCGCACGAGCAACGACTGATGCCCAGGCGTATGGCCATACGTGGGGATGAGCAGCACTTTGCCGTCGCCGAAGACATCATGTTCCCCGTCAACGAGCTGATAGTTGAGTGGGTGGTCAAAGTCAATAGCACTCGGGCTGTAGCTCACCACGCCACCAGGATGACGTGCGGCCTCCATCTCAGGTTTTTGCACCAGGAATGTGGCATGGGGGAAAAACTCATTGCCACCACAGTGATCAAAGTGCAAATGGGAATTAACTACGTAGGTGATATCATCGGGTTGCAGCCCGGCGCGAGCGAGCTGACTGACGACGTCATCTCCCACCTGGGAGCGGATACGAATCCGTCGGGCGCGTTCTGCGCCCATACGGCCAATGGGATCGGTGATAGACTGGCAGTGCACACCCGTGTCAAAGAGCAGGCGACCCTGCATATGCACGACCAGATAACTTGACACAGGCACCATCCAGGGTGTCCCCGGGGTGAGATCGGATAGCATGCTGGCACGATCCAACTCCAGATATCCAACGCACAAGGCATAAATCTGTACCATGGATCACCTCCATAGATCCACACACGTCACACACATCACACCGCCAAGTTGCAATATTCACCATAGCCGATATGCTTGATAAAGAAAAGGGGGCGCAGTAGAGTATGCCGGCGATGAGTAGGGCAGACTCAGCCCACTCTACTCGATCCGAGATCTCACACGTATGGAGCCAACGGTGTCAAGCGAACTACAGGCACAGCAGCGTACGCCCACTGCGATCACCCAGACGCTGCTCACAGTTGTGCAGCAACTCGCCATCCAGCTTCACCCCCATAAGCACAATGCCCTGACCGTCACACTCGACAGTACGTTGGAACGCGATCTTGGCTTCGACAGCCTGGGACGGATGGAGCTCTTGCTCCGCCTCGAACGTGCTTTTGGTGTGCAATTGCCAGAACAGGTGCTGGCCACCGCGGAAGTGCTCCGCGACCTCGTTGAGGCCGTGCACAAGGCCAGCATAGGGACAGCGCTGCCCATACCCAGGGCAGTCGAGAGCGGCATGAGCGAGGCTACCGACGGGATACCTGCTGGTGCCACCACCCTGGTCGAGGTGCTGGATTGGCACGCACGCATACATCCTCAACGCCGGCACATTACTCTGTACGTGGGGGACGAGCACGTCGAGGAGATCACCTATGCGGGACTGCATGCCAGCGCCGAGGCAGTCGCCGCAGGGCTACAAGCGCGTGGTCTCCAGCCAGGGCAAACGGTAGCGCTGATGCTGCCCACCAGTCGTGACTTTTTCTCAGGCTTTTATGGCATTCTGCTGGCTGGGGGCATTCCTCTACCACTCTATCCACCGGCCCGCCTCTCACAGCTTGAAGAGCACCTGCACCGTCAGAGGCGCATTCTCAGTAATGCCGCCACTGTGATGCTACTGACCGTGCCCGAAGCGAAACCACTGGCGCGGCTCCTCAGCGCCCAGGTGGAGGGGCTCCGCCGTGTTGTCACGGTCTCAGAGCTAGCCGCAGACGGAGGTAGCGCTGTGCGACCCTGCGTGCAGGCGCACGACATTGCCTTTGTGCAGTACACGTCGGGGAGTACGGGGAATCCCAAGGGTGTGATGTTGACGCACGCCAATCTTCTGGCGAATCTGCAAGCCATGGCACGGGCGGTGCAGATCACCTCCACGGATGTGTTCGTAAGCTGGTTGCCGTTGTATCACGATATGGGGCTGATCGGCGCCTGGCTGGGCAGTTTATATTATGCGTATCCTCTCGTGCTGATGTCGCCGCTGGCTTTTTTAGCACGACCCGTACGCTGGCTGTGGGCGATCCACAGGCACCGTGGTACGCTCTCTGCCGGCCCCAACTTTGCTTACGACCTCTGCACACGGCGGATCGACGACCGCGACCTGCAGGGCCTTGACCTCAGCGCCTGGCGTGTGGCGTTTAACGGAGCCGAACCCGTCAGTGCGGTGACGCTGGCGCGCTTTAGCGAGCGTTTTGCACCATATGGCTTTCGGCCGGAGGCCATGGCGCCGGTCTATGGACTCGCCGAGGCTGCGCTTGGAGTTGCTTTCCCAGTCCTGGGCCGTGTCCCGCATGTCGATGCCATCCAGCGTGAGTCGTTTATGCGCGCCGGCCGCGCCGTGCCGGCCGAAACACACGATACGACCGCCTTACATTTTGTGGCCTGTGGACAACCCTTGCCTGGCTATCAGATGCGCATTGTAGACGCCACCGGCCATGAAGTCGGCGAGCGTCAGGAAGGGCGTCTGGAGTTTCAAGGGCCCTCGACGACTCGCGGCTATTTCCATAACCCTAAGGCGACGAGCCGTCTCTTCCATGGCGCCTGGCTGGACTCGGGGGACATGGCATATATGGTTGGGAATTCGGTATATCTGACTGGCCGTGCGAAGGACATCATCATCCGTGCTGGGCGCAACATTTATCCGCATGAACTGGAAGAGGCCATTGGTGATATCGCTGGCCTGCGTCGGGGGTGTGTAGCCGTCTTTGGGAGCCCTGATCCGGTGACTGGCACGGAGCGCCTGGTCGTGCTGGCTGAGACGCGTCAGACGGATCTTGACGTGCTGGCGCAGCTCCGTCGTCAGGTCGAAGCCACGGTCACTGACCTGCTTGGGACTCCGCCTGACGATGTTGTGCTGGCCCCCCCTGGCAGCGTCCTGAAAACGTCGAGCGGCAAGCTTCGCCGTGCTGCCAGCCGCGAGCGCTACGAGCAGGGAGACCTGGGCAAGCGCCCGCGGGCCGTGTGGTGGCAACTGACGCGTCTGGCCCTCACGAGTGTGTTTCCACAGGTGCGCCGAGTCAGACAGAGCCTTGCTGATGTCTGCTATGCCGCCTATGTCTGGGCGCTCTGTGCGGCCGTGTTGCCTATGGCATGGGGGAGCATTGCCCTCCTGCCGCGGCGGTCCTGGTGTCAGACCGTGGCGCGGCTTACAGTGCGCCTCTTACTCCGGCTGTCCGGCATGCCGCTGGTCGTGCAAGGACTTGAGCACCTGCCACGTCATGAGCCCTACGTCGTGGCTGTCAACCATGCCAGCTATCTCGATGGTCCTATGGTGCTGGCAGCGCTCCCAGTCGATGTGCATTACGTCGTCAAGCGCGAACTGCAGGCACAATACTTCACGCGCGTGCTCCTGCATCGCATTGGTGCGGAGTTCGTCGAGCGTTTTGAGGCACAGCAGGGCATCCAGGAGACCGAGCGTTTGCGGCAGGCGGTGCAGCAGGGTCACTCACTGGTGTTTTTTCCTGAAGGGACCTTTCTCCGTATGCCTGGCCTGCAAGCCTTCCACATGGGTGCGTTTGTGGTTGCGGCCCGGGCTGGCGTGCCGGTCGTGCCTGTAGGTGTCCAGGGCACGCGCGCTATCCTGCGCGCTGAGCAGTGGCTCCCCAGACACGGCATGGTACGCGTCACGGTTGGCACACCCGTGCGACCACACGGGCCCGATTGGGGTGCCGCGGTGGCCTTACGAGATGCCGTGCGGACGCAGATTGCGCGATACTGTGGCGAGCCAGACGCCGTGCGCCAGACGGTGGCAGACGATGCTGGCGATTGACGGGCGGATGCGTCTCGCACCGCTCAGGTTCAGCTGATGTGTAGAGGAGGACAGTATGGGAGAAGAGCTGCCATCCCGGCCATTTTTCCCAGTGCAAGAGGAGGTCCGCCGGCTGTTTCAGGAACTCATCCATCAGCCCTGGGGAGGGCAAAGATCCTCTGAGACTGGCAACTGGCAACCGCGTGTTGATATGTGCGAAACCCCTGAGGCGATCATCGTTGAGGTGGAGCTACCGGGGGTACAACGTGAGGATGTCCGCATCGAGATCGAAGGAGATGTGTTGCATATCTCCGGTGAGAGGCACACAACCGCAGAGCATCAGAGGCGCAATTACTATCGCCTGGAACGGCACTATGGTCGTTTTGCGCGCCAGCTTCGGCTGCCTGGCACAGTGGATCGTGCGGGGATCCGGGCCGAGTTCGATGCTGGCATTCTGATTATCACGCTTCCCAAGCGCGAGCGGTGATCGCGCCTCTCCAGGTTCTTACAGAAAGGGGATAGGGTGAGCCCGTCTAGCGCCATACCGCAGGAAATCACAGCCGAGCAAGCGCGCCGCAGAGCGGATCTCAGTTCTGTTACTTTTAGGAGCACAGCCGACCTAGAACCTCTTACTGCTATGGTTGGGCAAGAGCGTGCCGTACAGGCGTTACATCTCGGGTTGGGAGTGCCACAGCAAGGTTACAATATTTTTGTCTCGGTGCTCGCCGGGTCGGGTGCCCACGCCCAGGTCGAAGAGCTCTTGCGCGACAAAGCCGCAACCTTGCCAACACCGGGCGACTGGGTCTATGTGCAAAACTTTCGCTCCCCCGATCAACCTCAGGCGCTTGCCTTGGAGCCTGGCCAGGGGCAGCGCTTGCGGCAGGACATGGAGCGCCTCGTCGTGCATCTGCGTGAAACGCTTCCCAAAGCCTTTCGGCAGGAGGCGTTTGAAAAAGAGCAGCGCGAGTTAGGAGAAAAATACGAGCGCGAAATGCGCCAACTCCAGGAAACCTTTGGCCGCATGGCACGCGACAACGGTTTTGGCATCCAGGCTGATGCCAGTGGCAATGTGGCCTTTATCCCGTTGCACGGTGACCGTCCCATGACGCCCGAAGAACTTGAACGCCTCAGCGAAGACGAGCGTCAGGATCTCGAGCGCCGCCAAACTCAGATTGTGCAGGAGTTTCGCTCCGTGATGCTGCGGCAACGGCAGCTCATGCAGCAATTGACGGCTGAGATTCGTGAGGTGGAGCGCAACTTTAGCGCCATGCTCATCACGCCGCTGATCGCTGATTTGAAGCAACGGCATCCGCAGGAACGCGTGCAGCGTTATCTCGATGCCGTTCAGGAGCATATGCTGGCCCACCTCGAGTGGTTCAAAGAAGGAGGTCCACAGGCGCCGGCAGGGGCGCCACCCTGGCTGTCGCCACCCAGTGAACGCGAGCTGTTTCTCGATTACTCCGTCAACGTGGTCGTGGATAACAGTGAGGTGCGAGGTGCTCCGGTGATCGTTGAGGATACGCCCTCCTACAAAAATCTCTTTGGCACCATCGAGCGAGTCGTTGATCCGCACGGCCGTGTGGTGACCAATTTTTCTCGCATCAAGGCCGGATCGCTGCTGCGCGCCAGTGGTGGCTACGTGTTGCTCAACCTGGAAGACGCCTTGACGGAGCCCATGGTCTGGAAGACCCTGAAGCGTACGCTGCAAAGCAACCGCATCCAGATCGACACCTATGACCCCTTTGCCTTCTTTACGGTGTCGGCCCTGCAGCCTGAGCCGATCCCCATTCAGACCAAGGTCGTGGTCATGGGTCATCCCTGGCTGTACTACTTGCTGTACTTCAACGACTCTGACTTCGGTCGGATTTTCAAAGTCAGAGCAGACTTTATCGAAGAGATGGACAACACGGAGACGCATCAGGCGAGCTATGCCCATTTTATTGCTGGTCTGTGTCGCCAGGAAGGACTGCGCCACTTTGACCGCAGTGGCGTCGAAGCCATCCTCGAGTACGGCATGCGTGCCGTTGGCGATCAACAGAAGCTGGTGAGCCAGCTTGGTCTGCTGGCAGATCTGGTGCGTGAGGCGAGTTATACTGCAGTGCAGGCCGGTGCTGACCTGGTCAGCCGCAGTCACGTGGAGCAGGCCCTGCAGGCACGTGTCTTCCGGGCCAACCACTACGAGGAACGTATACGGGAGTTCATCCAGAGCGGTACGATTCTCCTCGACACCACGGGAAGCCGTGTCGGGCAAATCAACGGCCTGTCCGTTTTACAACTCGGTGATTACACCTTTGGCCGTCCGTCCCGCGTCACCGCGACTACCTCTATGGGCATGAGCGGCATTGTCAACATTGAACGTGAAGCCAAACTGAGCGGCAGCACACACGATAAAGGGGTGCTGATTCTGAGCGGTTACTTGCGCCAGATGTACGCCCAGGACAAACCGCTAACGCTCTCAGCCAGTTTATGTTTTGAACAGTCTTATGGCGGTATTGATGGTGATAGTGCCTCGTCCACTGAGCTGTATGCCCTGCTATCGCGTTTGGCCAACCTGCCGCTGCGTCAGGATCTGGCCGTCACTGGCTCGGTGAATCAATGGGGCGATATCCAGGCCATTGGCGGAGTCAATGAGAAAATCGAAGGCTTTTTCGACGTGTGCATGCAACACGGCCTGACCGGTCAGCAAGGGGTGCTGATTCCCCAGGCCAATGTGCGTAACCTGATGCTGCGCCATGATGTGGTCGAGGCGATCCGCGCCGGGCGCTTCCGTGTCTATCCCATCACTCATATCGACCAGGGTTTAGCCTTGCTCACCGGAGTGCCAGCCGGAGACCCGACGACGGAGAACACAGTGCACTACCTGGTCAACGCCCGCCTACGGCAACTCGCGCAGGATATTACTGCCTTTGGTAACGTGGGACGCGATGGTGCCAGGCCGCAGCCGACTGAAGCAACCGCGGCAGAGGAAGAATAAGGAGGGGGTTGTGTAAGCTCTCTAAGAATGCATATGCCTGAGGAGCTACAGGAATGGAGCGGCAACATGGCGCTCAGGCTTCGGCTGGAATGGCGCGAGCCGCAGCGAGGCGGCGCTTGGCTTCGGCGTACACGGCAGCAGGCAGCGGCCCTTGCACCACCGCTGCGACGTTGGCCTGGAGGTGCGCAGGGTTGAGTGTCCCCACAATGGTCGTATGCATATCTGGATTGGTTATGGTGAAGCGGAGCAGGAACGCTGTAGCGGACATGCCCTCCAGCAACTCGTCCATCCTGGCATGCTCCCAGAGCTTCCGGGTCACGGTGGAGCCCTGCCCGGCACCCGGCTCACCGCGGGCCACGCCCCCGCGGATAACGATACCCGCCCCGCCCCTGGCTGCCTCAGCGATGGCCGCTTCGTGCTCGGGTTGAAGAGCCGAGTACGGAATCTGCAAAACATCAAACACACCCATAGCTATGTGGTCGGTGAGGTTCGGCAGGATGGAGGAACAGCCTAGGAAGCGAATCTTGCCTTGGCGTTGGAGGTCGTGGAGCGTCTCAATAGCCCCCTCGTGCTCTAAAACTTCCCGGGCGGGGCTGAAGTGGAATTGGACGATGTCCAGGTAGTCGGTCTGCAGGCGCCGCAGGCTCTGGTGCACGGCGTCCATGATGTTCTGCCGGCTGTAGTCATGCAGGCGGGGCAACGGGACACCAAACCTCGTGCGCTCGCTCGGGGCAAACCGGGTCACGTCCAGCGGGCACCCGCACTTGGAGGCCAGAAAGAACTCCTGACGGCGACTGGCGATGCATCTGCCAATGTGCTCTTCAGCCTCGCCGTAGTCCACGGCGACATCAATGTAGTTGATGCCGGCATCCAGGACAGCGTTGAGAATACGCTCGGGCTGGCCCGGCGTGAGCGGCCGGCCAACACCGGCGACCATGCCGCGTAGCTCCAAGGCGCCGAAGCCGAGGGTGGTCACGTGCAGTCCGGTACGCCCAAGTACTCTTGTGGGGAGGTCTGGCATGTCTGGGGTTCCTCAGCGACAGTAGGGCAGGACACGGTCGCCAAATAACTTTATGGCGTCCAGGATGTGCGCGTGCGCGGGTCCGCCCGAGTGGGCATGGCGCAGGCGCAGGAGAAAATAATCTGCGCCAGTCGCCTCCTGCCAGCGGTGAAACTCGCGGACACACGTCTCAGGCTCGCCCAGGATGAGCCGGTCGTACGCCAGATTATCCAGGGTCAACTCCGCCTCTGAGCCGATGTCTCGGAACTCGGCGAGCCGATGTTCCCAATAGTAGCGATAGGCCATCATGACTTCCGGCCCATATATGGCCTCAGCCTCCGCCCGGCTCGTGGCGACCCAGGCATCCCGCATAAGTACCACCTGAGGCTGCCGCCCGGCCTGCACTGCCGCCTGACGATAGATGTCCACCAGGCGCACGGTCTGCGTCAGGGTGGTGCTGGGCGTGGCCACAAAGGCATCGCCGAGGCGCCCGGCCCGGCGCACAGCGGCGGGAACGCTGGCGCCAATCCACAGGGGCGGCGACGGTGTCTGAAATGGGCGGGGACGCATCTGGATATTGTCCAACGTGTAGTGTGCTCCATGAAAGGAAAATGGCTCCCCGCTCCAACATCGGCGGATAATCTCCACCCCCTCCTCGAACCGCCCTGCCCGGTGCTCCATAGGGACGCCAAAGGCCTGAAAATCTGTGGCTTGATAGCCGACACCCACCCCCAGGATGACGCGTCCTTTGGAGACGATATCCAGTGTCACCGCGGCCTCGGCGACGTGCACCGGGTGGTGCAGGGGCAACAGGATAACCGAGGTGCCAACCTGCAGACGACGCGTCTGGGCCGCTACCGCCGTGGCCACGATCAGCGGTGAGGGCAAGAAGCCATCCTTATCCTGGTGATGCTCCCCAAAGAAGCAAGCATCAAAGCCACTCGCCTCGGCTAACTGGGCTTCAGCAATGACCTGGTCCACACAGCGATCTAAATGCTCCCCGCGTGGCGGGTTGGCAATCGAGCTATAGAGGCCAAATTTCATGCGTCTTCTCCTGCATCGATACACTCATGTGACCCTGTAACACACGTCATTGTGTCAGACCAGACAGCTTATGGCAACCGCTTGTCACCAGAAGCAGTTGCGCATATCATGGGCGCAACCGCATGCCGCAACTCTTACCCCAACCTATGGAGGTGCTCTATGGCGGACACAGCCTTGGAGATCAAGACCTGCAGCCCCTTTGCGCAGGGTAGAGCCTTTGGTGACGTGGGCCCTTACGAACAACTGGATGGCACGGTGCACTTCGCTGTTGACCCCGATCATCCCAGCAACGCCGGGATTACTGATCTACAACTCGCCCCGCGGGACGCGCATGGCCTGGTGCGGTACTGGGCAGATGTCCGCATACTCAAGCCGGCAGCGCTCCAACACGGGAACCACCGGCTGCTTCTGGATATCGTCAATCGGGGCAACCCTACCGTGTTGACAAATTTTAACAGTGCGGTCGGTCGTATGGAACCGGGCAATGGCTTTTTGATGCGCCAGGGCTACACCGTGCTCTGGTGTGGCTGGCAGGATGATGTGCCGGCAACCGCCGGGCTTCTACGCATACAGGTCCCGGAAGCCACCGACGCTGGCGGGAAGCCCATCGCAGGGAAGATCGCAGTGACCTTCCAGCCCGATGCCCAGATCCAGGTGCAACTCCTCTCGGATAGAATGCATCGGCCCCACCCCGCCAGGGACCTGAACGACCGCGAAGCCACGCTGACAGTACAGGACCATGAGGATGCCCCGCCCCAAACCATTCCTCGCCAGCAGTGGTCGTTTGCGCGCCTGGAAGGCGGCCGCGTCGTGCCCGATGTCACCCATATTTATCTGGCGTCTGGGTTTGTACCTGGGAAAGTCTACCAGGTGGTCTACACGACTGCCGGTGCACCGGTGATAGGCCTGGGGCTCTTAGCGACGCGGGATATTGTTTCCTTCTTGCGATACGGTGCAGCCCAGGAGGGCAATCCATGTGCGGGGCATATGCAATACGCCTACAGCTTTGGCCGCTCGCAGAGCGGCAGATTCCTGCGCCACTTCCTGTATCTGGGGCTTAACGAGGACGAGCAGGATCGGACCATCTTTGATGGGCTTATGCCGCTGGTCGCCGGTGGCGGACGCGGCGAGTTCAACCAGCGGTTTGGTCAACCGTCCAACACGAATAAATACAGTGTAAAAAACCTGTTCCCCTTCCACGATACGGTGCAGACTGACCCCGAAACCTGCCGTACTGACGGACTACTGGCGCGGCTATGCGCCCGCAGGAAGGTGCCGAAAATTTACTTCATCAATACCTCGGCGGAATACTGGGGTGGCCATGCCGCGCTGATCCACACTGATCTGGAGGGCAAGCGCGACCTGGCTCCCTCGGAGACGGTGCGCATCTATCACTTTGCGGGGACACAACATGGCCCTGGCAATCTCCTGCTCACCGATACCGGTGCCGCGGACGACTCTCGCGGCCAGCACAGGCCCAACGCGGTCGACTACCGGCCCCTGCTGCGTGCGGTGCTGGTACAGCTCGACCGCTGGGTGACGACGGGACAAGCGCCGCCGCCAAGTCGCCACCCGCGCCTCGATGATGGCACGGCAGTTCCCCCAGAGCGCACAGCCGCCGTGTTCCAGGCGATACCAGAGATACAATTCCCAGTGCATCTGCGCTCCATCGCCAGGCTTGATTTTGGAACGGGGACGGATGAGGGGCTGACAACAGTCTTACCTCCCAGGGTTGGCAAGCCCTATCCCAAACTGGTTGCCGCGGTCGATGCGGATGGCAATGAGCGTGCCGGTATCCGTCTGCCGGATCTCAGTGTGCCCCTGGCAACGTACACCGGTTGGAATGTGCGCCACCCCGATATTGGAGGGCCCGGACAAACCCTGGGACTGCTCGGCTCAACCATTCCCTTCCCAGCGACGCCGGCCGAGCGTGAGGCCTCAGGCGACCCGCGTCCCTCCATCGCGGAGCGCTATGCTTCCAAGGAGGACTACCTGCGCCGGGTGCAACTGGCAGCCGAGGCGCTGGTGCAGCAAGGATACCTGCTAGCCGAGGATCTGCCCACGATCACAGAGCAAGCCTCACAACGCTACGACCTGTTCCAGCGCCGGGCGACTGTATCAGCAGCGTAGAGGCAAAACACATGCCCTTGTGCCACTGCTGGTAGTACGCTCCCGACGAGGAGCGTCCGCCAGCATGTGGCGCTGGAGTTCCCTCTCCGTTAGCCCTTCTTTGCCAGGAGCGCCAGGGTTCTGTGAGGGACCCCTCTCAATATGAGAGAGAAGAAGCGTGGCGGCAACCTTGGGCACCTTCCAGCACCTGACGCCTGGAGTGCCCTGCGATACCCCGGCCTCGCGAGCTCATTGCTGTGTCCTCTCGCTACTGGAGAAGGTGCGAGGGACTTGTTCCTGGTTTCCATCTTGTACCCTCAGACGACTACGTACTGCCTTGACGCCCTTGACCTGCTGGGCGATCTGCACGGCGCGATGGGCCTCTGTGGTGCTGGCCACAACACCATTTAACTGGACAACGCCTTGTGAAGCCTCGACCGCAATCTGTCTACCATGCACCTGCGTGTCATTAGAGAACGCAAGCGTTACCTTGCTGGCCAGCAAGCTATCATCGACAGCCTCTGTTGTACTCCGACTCATACGGTTGCCTGGACAGCCAGCTACCATAGCAGTGCAGAGAAGACAAAGAACCACACTGAGAGTTCGTGTTCTCCTTATCATGCTCTACCTCCTTAGACATGCTCTTGTCATGGCAGAAAGGCAAATTTTGTGCCAGAGCATAATGTATGTCCAAGGGTCTGATGGATTTGGGATTTGAGCAGCATTGCGGGGCCTCAAGAAAACGTAGAGGAAACTGGTTGCGAATTTGGCATATTGGTCTAATCTTATTTTTGACCACCCGGGCTGATCATCACAGTCCCACGGTGACCGAGAACCCGCCTCGCCCGCGCTCCCATGCGCTGCGGACGTGCTGCGGCTTCCAGTGTGCCTGCTGCCACATGCCTCTACATCTGCTCTGGAAGCTTCTGGCACAACGGGCATACTTCTCTATGCGACTCTATAGGAGGGGAGCTACGACGAGACCCCATGACGGGGCGTTGGCTCGCTCCTTTGACATGCTGCATTGTCAGTGTAGCTCGACCATGGCCCAACCCTGCTGGGCAGCACCGCGCACCGGGGATGCCGATGTTCGGCGGGTGCTAGGGGCCGTCTGGTTTGTCATCATGCTCAGTGAGGCCCCGTGGATTTCCGGCGTGCTTCCGTGGCGGTATAATGCGACGTACCACTGTACAATATATATTTTTCCTGATGCTCGTACTACTCGTGACCCTAGCCTTTGTGGGGCTTATTCAGGACTTCCTGCTGCCGCTGTTCTGGGCCACCACGCTCGCCATTGTTTTTTATCCTGTCTGCCGGTGGGTGCAGTCTCGCCTGGGTACCCGGGCCTCTGTCGCGGCGCTGCTGACGCTCGGCGTGATCCTCGTGGCCGTCATTCTGCCACTTAGCCTGATCGGTGTGGCCGTGGTGCAGGAGGCCGCTGCGCTGTATAAACGCCTTGAGACGGGTGATCTCACAGTGCAGGAACCGCTCCAAATGCTTGAACGTCTGCTCTCAGTAGTGACGCAGTACCTGAATCGCCTGGGTATTGAGACCCAGAACCTCACTCAGAGCCTGACAAGCGCCACCGTCACCGTCAGTCGCTTTGTGGGCACGCAGGCGCTGAATCTTGGCCAAAACGCGCTCCGCCTCAGCGTCATGTTCGCTTTGATGCTTTATCTGCTCTTTTTCTTTCTGCGCGATGGCCCCCAGATTATCACGGCCATTCTGCACGCCCTGCCCCTGGGGAATACGCGTGAACGCCGGTTGTTTGGGCATTTTGTTACCGTCTCCCGCGCCACGCTCAAAGGTACCCTCCTAGTGGCACTGGCGCAGGGGCTCCTCGGCGGAATCCTCTTTGCCATCGTAGGCATCAACGCGGCCGTGCTCTGGGGGGCCCTGATGGCCGTGCTGTCGCTCCTGCCCGCCCTGGGCTCCGCCCTCATCTGGGTCCCCGCGGCGGGGATCTTGTTGGCCACCGGACACATCGCCAAAGCCTTTATTGTCCTGGGCGCAGGCGTGCTGGTGATCGGCCTGATCGATAACGTGTTGCGCCCCCTGCTGATTGGGCAGGATATCCGCGTGCCCGATTACCTCGTCTTGGTGTCCTCGTTAGGAGGACTGACGGTCTTTGGCGCTTCCGGCCTGGTGATCGGACCGATTCTCGCGGCCATGTTTCTGGCCGTGTGGGACATGTTTGCGCAGGAACACCGCGGTGATAGCGCTGCAGAGGCAACGGATGACCACAGGAACACCGGTGAAGCATCCGAAGCCTAAGCGTTCTACGATGTGGATAGCGCCACTTGTGGCACACTACCAATCAGTTCTTCAGGGCGCAATCGAGAGCGTGGTACCCTGAATGGCAACCACTGGTTGAGTGAGCGGCTCAGACATGGCTCCCGTCGCGCTCAGGCCAGCGACAGGCATGCTGACAGTAAATTCCAAGGCGCTGTCCGCCGCATTATCATGATCAGAAGAGTTACAGCTCATGAGGACGAGGCACCCAACACCCACGAGACCTACCAGGATCCAGGAAAGGTATTGAGAGGGAGCACGCCGCCCCAGCATACCGATACTCCCCATGGCAACGAAGAGGGCCATAGACCATGCTGGCCAGGAGGAAGCCAGACGCAGCCCAGGCACGCCAGACGCAGGAGTGGCGCTGGCAGCAGTAAGCGTACTATTGAGTGCCAGCGTCACGAGGAGGTATGTCACCGTATTCGGAAGCAGATCGAGCGGTGGATTGATATCCAGGGCAAGCGTGTCTGTCGGACCTTGTATCTGGCGTGTTGCTACAACGGCTTCACCGGCGTCCACTGTACCGTTAGCATTTGTGTCATTGATCAAGGTGGCCTGCACGGTTTGCACCCTGGTGGCATCACCCTGTAGGTTTGTAAATGCAAGGGTACATTGCGAGAGGCGCACCCTTTCAGTGGTCGTACCGAGACGCACCTGGAGTACAGGCTGAGCCTCCAGAGGGAGTGAGACGCGGAGCGAGTCCTGGGAATTGTTTGCACCAGAGGTCGCCACCAGGGGTGGGAGGGCCATAAAGGCAAAATCGGCTATCAAGTCCTGGGCAACAGCTGTAGGATGGCCAATTGCATCCCAGAAAATATAGCTCTCGGGATTTGCACAGACGTTGCCAGGTGCGAAGGGGTCACCGCTCAAACAAGCATCAGTGATATTTGTCACCCCAAAGTTCTGGGGGTTGGCAGTCACCTCCTGGAAATGCGTAGCGATGTCCAGTCGGGCAATATGCACAGGGAGGGTATTTTCAAGATTCCGCAAAGTACTTTCAAGGGTGTTGTTGAAGGCTGTAGAAAGTGCTGTCCCTAGCTGCACGGCTGCAGAGCCAAGTGCGACATGCTGAGGCGTGCGTCCCAGATCAGGCAGATTGGGGACAAGAAAATAGATGGCCCCAGCGCTCTGCAGTTCGCGGATGACGGTGGCAATATTGTCGACGGCATTGCTGGCTATGGACTCTGGTGTAGTGCCTGCCGTGCCCTTTTGCACGGCCTCACGGAGATCATTAGCGCCGCCCCACACAATGTACAACGCATCGACAGGAGCTCGCCTCACACGCGTGGGATCGGAGAGGGTCGGGTCAGCGAGCGTAAGACGGTAAGCTGTCACCTGAGTACGTAGACTTGGAATAACAACCCCAAGATCACGCTGGAAAATCCTATTGAGGTCTTGTCCAGTTGTCGCGCCGCCAAAGGCAAAGTTTGTGCCGCCATCGAGCGACGGGGTGATCTGCAGCCCGAGGGCGTTGGCGAGATGCTCTACCCACATCAGGCCATTGGAGAAGCGTCCCCTGAAGTAGGGCGGAGAGATCGGGATCGCCTGTCCAGGCAGGGCGGAGGTCGCACGAAAGACATTGCCACTGTCAGCCAAACTATCTCCAATCACAATGATGGAAGTAAAGGGTTCGGCAGCAACGAGACTGGACGTCGCCATGAGGGCCACTCCCAGCAGGCCGGCGAACAGCCGACCCGGGTATCCTGGCCTGGCGGCTGACCATAATCCTCTCCATACTCTCCCCAGCGTTGCTCTCCTACGCATGCGTACACTCCTGACAAGCTCTGTGATTATAGGAGCATCGGATTGATACGGGGCCTTGGCAGGTGCAAGCCTGCCCTACAGACACACGGCTGTTATGGAGAGCAAGAAGCGTTCCATTTTATGTTCATGGGAGAGGGCATAGGGACATCCCTCTCCCCTACTCCCTCTCCCCAACTCTCTATTCCCTCTCCCGTGCGCCCTCACAGGACCTGCTGAGCAAGCTGTTCCAGTGCAGCGGGCACTGCCGCTTCGGATTCACTCTCGAGCCGCACCACGGCCGCATCCGCCCCGGCTTCCGCCAGCGCCTCGAGCTGGGTGCGCTCGGCAGGGGCAATATAGGCCAGGACCGTAATCGACTTAGGGTCACGACCCGCTTCTACCGCTAATTCATTGAGGACGGCACGCCCCTGCCGGATCAACTCCGGGGTGCTGCGGGTGGGCATCCAGCCATTGCCGTAAGCGACGATGCGTTTGAACACCTGCGGCGCCACGCCGCCCAGCAAGATAGGCGGATGGGGCTGCTGCACCGGCCGTGGGAACGAGCGCACGAGCGGAAAATCATAGTAGGTGCCATGATACTCAGCTGCCTCATTGGCCCAGAGTGCTTTCATGGCCTCAATGGCCTCCTGCGTCTGTGTCCAGCGGTGGGCGAAATTGCCTCCCATAATCTCCGTCTCTTCTTTGTTCCAGCCAGCCCCGATACCGAAGAGGAATCGCCCCTTGGAGAAGTAGTCCAGTGTCGCGACCTCTTTCGCCAGCAGGAGTGGATTGCGCTCTGGAACCAGTGTAATGCCAGTGCCAAGCTTGAGCCTCGTCGTCACTGCTGAGGCCCGGGCCAGGGCTACGAAGGGATCCACAAGTCGGCTATAGAAATCAGGGATGCTGCGCCCAGAGGAGCCAGGAGCAGGCGAGGTGCTGTGCACGGGTATGATCGGGTGTTCCCCCAGCCAGAGGGAATCAAAACCCAGCGCTTCCGCCTTCTGCGCCACCACGGCCACATCAATAGGCTGTCGTCCGGAGAACAGTGAAATACCGATACGCATAATCGCCTCCTTCCCAGTACCCCTAGGACCGCACGGCACACGCGCGGCCTACCAGTTCCATGCGCTCAATGCTGCGCAGGACCACGGTGGTGAGGTGTAAACGGATGCAAGAGTCCTGAAGGAAGATAGAGAATGATTGCTTTCCATTGCAAGCGGAAGCTAGAATGCTATGCAACCAAATCTGCTCCCGGAGGAGATCACGATAGCAGGCCAGCATGTTCCAAAGAAACGGGCGAAAGGGGGTTGCTGTGTCAGACACCGTGCTCTACGACAAAGACGGCCATGTGGTCACCATTACCTACCATCGGCCTGAGCGCATGAACGCCATCAATGGCCAGATGCGCGAGGAGTTGAACGCAGCCTGGTTGCGTTTTCGCGATGATACGGATGCCTGGGTGGCCATCCTGACCGGGGCCGGCCGGGCTTTCTGTGCTGGTGCCGACATCAGGGAAGGTGGCGCTGCTGGCACCTTTGCCGGCACCTTCTGGGAGAAGCCCACCATCAACTCCTTTGAAAGTGGCCTTGAGCTCTTCAAGCCAACCATCGCGGCGATTAACGGGCCATGTCTCGGCTATGGCGTCACTGCAGTATCGTTCTGCGACTTTGTGATTGCCTCACAGCGGGCCACGTTTGGCTTCCCAGAAGTACGCCTGGGCGTTCCGACCATTGTCGGAGCCATCCGCATACCCCAGCGCCTCGCCTGGGCCGATGCCATGGAACTCCTGCTCATTGGCGAGCCAGTCGACGCCGAGCGCGCCAGGGCCATGGGGCTGGTGTGGAAAGTAGTGCCGCACGATGACCTGATAGCTGAGGCCCGGCACCTTGCAGAGCGCCTGTGCCAGGCGGCTCCACTGGCCGTGCGCGCCACCAAGGAAGTAGCGGTACGCTCCCGCACCTTACCCTGGGTCGAGGCCGTGCGCTTTGGGGAGACCATGCGCCTGGTGACAGGAGGTACCGCCGATGCGGCAGAAGGCCGGGCCGCCGCCCGCGACAAGCGCACCCCGCACTGGCAGGGAAAGTAGCGGCGGGTGCTGCGCATGGCTACTTACCCCCCGCCAAACTGGCGGGGGTAAGTAGCCCTACGCAGTAGCCGCCAGCATATCGCGGACACCACGTAAGGCCAAATAGTATCCGGCGATGCCAAAGCCAGTCACCACGCCCTGGCTCACACGGGCAATCTCAGAGGTCCCGCCTCGCCTGGCCGGATTCGAAATGTGCACTTCGATAGTGGGGAACCCCACCTGCGAAATGGCGGCGATCAGCGCTGGCTGTCCCGTGCTGTAGCCCGCCGGATTGATCAGAGCGGCAGCAAAACCGCGCTCATGGGCCTCGTAGAACTTGTTAATGACTTCTCCAACGATGTTCGAATGGAAAATTTCGACCTCGAGGCCCAGCTCGGCTGCATATTTGCGGATGTGCTCGTCGTATTCTGGCAGGGTCATGGGGCCAAAGGTCTCAATCTGGACCTTTCCGCGCATGTTCATCCCGGCACCGTGTATGATCAGGACTTTCGCCATACTCTCGACCTCCCACGCCAATAAGGGTTGTGCTCTGATTATTTGACTATCAGTAGATCAGGCCGCTCGGCTCAGACCGGCTCTAGCGGCTGGTACGGCTCCTGCGGCAACTCCACGCGTATGGAATCGTTCGGCCGTACTGCACCGCCGGACAGCACGATGCCCATCACGCCCGCTTTGCGGATCAGCTTGCCCTGGGCGTCGTGATCCAGCACCGCTGCCAGCAGACCCGGCTGCAAGCGCTCGAGCTGAGCACAGGGGTTGCGCAAGCCGGTGATCTCAATGACTGCCTCTGCACCCAGGTGCAGCCGTGCGCCCGCTGGCAGGCGCAGCAGGTCGACGCCCCGCGTGGTGATATTCTCCCCCATCTCCCCGGCGCACACGGAGAAGCCGCTGGCGCGCAGCTCGTCATGCAATTCGGCATGGATCAGGTGCACTTGCCGCAGGTTGGGCTGGCTCGGATCGCGCGCCACGCGCGAGCGATGCTTCACCGTCACGCCCATATGCGCATCGCCCTCGACCCCTAACCCCGCCAGCAGTCGAATGCTCGGCTGCCCCGGCTTCGTCAGAGTATGAGATGCGCTCCTGTGCACCGCCTCGACTCTCCCATCCATCGCCTGCTCCTTCTCATCTCAGATCACCACACCCGATGTGCGGTGAAGTTGTCTTGCCTGGAGTACGCAGTGTATGACGATTGGACGCCCAACGCAACACTGCGCACACCGCTATGAGGGTTTATAGATTGACAGCGCGCTGTACTTCTTCCTATGATGCCTCCGGGGCCGGACGCGCCGGCAGAGGTTATTTCTCATCATAGATACGGAGATACGGAGCATGACCTGGAAACAGGCACACACATGGCTGCAAGCCTAAGGAGACATGGCATGGCTCTCCAGGTACAACCGCAAGATAAGACTATAATGGCCAATGGTTTGAAGCTGCATTATCTCGATTGGGGAGCCCCGGAGAACCCTCCTATGGTGCTTCTCCACGGGCTGCGAGGGCATGCCCACTCGTGGGATGACTTCTCAGCCGCTCTATGTGAAGACTACCACGTCCTGGCCCTGGACCAGCGCGGCCGCGGCGATAGCGAGTGGGCCAAGGATGGCGTCTATACGACGGCAGCGTATGTCGCAGACCTTGTCGATTTTACTGCCGCTCTGCACCTTGACTCGTTTGTCCTGGTTGGGCACTCGATGGGTGGTCGCAATAGTATTGCCTTCAGTGCCCGCTATCCTCAGAAGGTGCAGAAGCTCGTCGTCGTTGATATCGGCCCGACGACAAACCCACAGGGCGGCGCGCGCATTCGCCAGGAGATTATGGCGGTGCCCGAGGAATTCGAGTCGTTTGAAGCCGTGGTGGCCTACATGAGTCAGCAGAACCGCTACGCCGCTCCAGAAGTCCTCAGACGGCGTCTGCAGTATGCCACGAAACCGCTCCCGAACGGCAAGATTGGCTGGCGCTACGATCTCGCCATTCGTGAGCAATGGCGCCAGGGACCCTCCACACCTGAAGACCTCTGGCCAGCCTGGCGGAGTCTCAGCTGTCCCACCTTGATCGTGCGTGGCGCCGACTCCGATATCCTGAGTCCTGAGGCAGCTCAGCAGATGCTGGCTGCCCAGCCCCATGCCCGCGAGGTAGAGATCCCACAGGCAGCGCATATGGTCTTTGAGGACAACCCAGACGCTTTTCTCACTGCCGTACGTGCCTTCCTATCCGGGCACTGATGGGCTACAGGATTGCGGCTGACGAGTTCCAGGGCAGCTCATTCCCTCTCTCAATGGCAGAGGGGAGTGGGCATGGCCCACCCCGCGTAGCGCTATCGCCAGTGCTCCGGGAGTATGGTATGTACATCCGCGATGCCACACTGCGCCGCCATCCACTGCTCGGTGTAGAGGCCGTCCTTATAGGTGGATTGCTCTGAGGCATATACCGTAACCTGCCCCCGCAGAGCGGTCACCAGCGGCTCAAGGGTCGGTGCGTCCAGCAAGGAGCCTGGCGCTCCTGCCATGAGCAGGGTGGTCGCGCTCAGGCGCGGTGCAAAGGCCCGCAGGTCGTAGTAGGCCAGTGTACGACGCACTGCCTCAGCACGGTCGGGAAAGGCGCGTAGATAGTCGTTGACCTCTTCCAGAGGGTAGGCGCGCGTCCGGGGAGCCAGCTCAGCCGTATTATAGAACAGCGTCGGTGTGGTCACGACGTGCGTTGCGCCCGGCTGCAGGGCGGCCGTGATCAGGGCCATATCGTTCCCTACCACGACCACGCGCCTGGAGTCTAGCTCGCGCTGTGTCAGCAGAAATTGCAAACCCCTGACGCTATCTGCCACGATGCCTCGAAAGATGTACGACGCAGTCTGGTCAATGCCGTCGGTGAGCAGGCCGGGAAACATTGCAGCGTAGGGCGTGTCAGAGTTGCGCTGTCCGCGCCCGGCTAAGGTGAAAGTCATGTAGCGGCTGCGCTGCAGGTTCGCCGTGCCCTGGGGGATAATTTCCAACACACTCTGGTACTTCGGGGCATAGTAAATGGCTGGGAAGGGACCTGCCCCGGTCGGGATGCTGAGATAGCCGAACACGCGATAGGGACCAAGGCTGGTGAGTCGCACGCTGTAGAGGGTGGCAAAGTCGGTGCTCCTGAGGGGTAGCACGTTGATCTCAGGACAGGCAGGATAGCCGGCTAAAGCGTCAAGGGTCTGCTGCCAGTACTGGTCAAAATCTCCTGGTCTCTGGTCCATCATGGATTTACCTCTCGGACAACAAATGCTGTGCGAAGAACCGGTCCACAATGACACTGTATTTGGCGCGTCCGGCGTCGTGACCGTGGCCATCGTAGGTGTATAACTGCTTGTCTGTGGCGCGGATCCGGTTGAACAGCGCATAACCGGTCTCTGGCGGACAGACATTGTCCTGGAGCCCGATATTCACAATGATCGGACACGTGATTTTGTCGGCAAAATTGATGCCATCGAAGTAGGCGACCGTCTCCTCAACGGCACGGCGACAGTCAGGATGGGCGCGTAAAAAATCGTTAATCTCCTCGTAAGGATACGTGTGCGTCAGCGCAGTGGCATCCATAAAGCCACAGAGGTACGGCGCTCCCGCTGCGGCGGCGCGTATTTCTGGGCGCATCGCCGCCGTGGTGATCGTGAGGCCACCGCCCTGGCTGCTCCCGGTCACACCAAGGCGCATCGGGTCGACCTCAGGACGTGCTAACAAAAAATCGACGCCGCGCCAGGCATCCACATAAAACCCGCGGTAGGCATACGTATGCCGATCCACAATGTTATACGTCAGCAAATTCGGATAGCCGGGATTAAATTGACGGTTACTGCGCAATTTGCCGCGTGGCGCGACCGACAAGGCAGCATACCCCTTCAGCGCCCACTCTTTGGGAATCGGCGGATCCGCCTGATAACCAGGCAATAAGAGGACGGCCGGAATGCGCTCGGCTCTATGGGTCGGGCGACAATACCAGGCGGCGATGCGCACGTGCTCGATGCTGGTGTAGAACACCTGGAACACTTCAATCTCTGCTGACGTCCTGAGAGGGTCAGGGATCATCTCAGGCTCCAGCCGGACTGCTGCCGCCTGCTGGAGCACTCCGTCCCAGAAGGCGTCGAAATCAGCTGGTTTTTTGACGGTGGACTGGTAATCGACTGGTACTGTTTTCGGCATCGTTTTCCCTCGTGCGGTGTACTATGCGAGATAATCGCCGCCATTGACATGAATGAGCTGGCCGATGATGTGGCGGGCATCATCAGTGGCGAGGAACACGATGACGTCCGCGATATCCTCTGGCTCAGCCAGCCGGCCCGTGGGCATGCGCTGCGCCAACTCTGCCAGCGCCTCTTCCGTGTTTCCCAGCGGAAATTTGCGCCACACCCGCCTCTGCCGCTGGCTGATCATCCAAGAAGTTCAGCACCACATCAGCGCCCTCCTGAGCGAAGCGCAGCGCCCTGGCCCGCACGATGCCTCGTTGTGCGCCTGTGGCTAGAACGATCTTGCCCTCGCATCACATGTCCGCTTCCTCTCTGCAGCATGCCATTGCTTGGTCCCCATGGCAGCTCACCCTACCTCTTTCCGCACGACTTGTCCAGCCTGGCCTTGAGGTAGACCGTTGGCGCAGAGTGCGGCGTATCAAGGCATTCCTGGGGCACACTCCTGGGGCATTCAGCCAGTGTCTCCCCTCATCGAGGGAGAGACGAGTATGGCGACTATCAAACAACGTATAGGCAGGGACGCCCAACAAGCTTACCGTGTTACAATTCGCTATAGGGGAGTAGCTGGACTAGCTGGCGTGGGCATGTGGGACTACTCCCTGGGCAATGCGTGCCCTATGCTCTTACTGGGACGGCGTAGCTCATAGGTTGATTGTAGATTGAGCCAGAACTCTGGGGATGTCCCAAAGTATCGAGCTAGCCTGAGGGCTGTGTCTGCTGTCAAGGTCCGTGTCTCGTTCACCATACCCGTCACCCGGTTCGTCGGCATACCCAAGGCCGGCGCCAATTGACGAGCAGATAGCCCGAGTTCTCCCATCTCATCGCGCAAGATTTCTCCAGGATGAATAGGCCGCGTTTGATTCGGCATTTCCTCACCCTCCTTCAGTGCTAATCCACAATCTCCTCATCGTACGGGCTATTCTCTCGCTACGCGAAGCACACACACCACTGGTCATTGATCCTAATGCTGTACTGTCCCCTCCGGTCGCCAGACAGGGCTTCCAGCCGGTGGCTGGGCAACTCGGCAAGTTGGTGAGGCTGGTAGCACTGTCCATGACTTGCAGACGGCATTCAGCCTGAGTCACAAAGCTCTGGAAGCGGCGTACACGGCGTCCATGGTAAAGGGCTTCAGTATCCTTATCGCGAAAGCTCTGGATGATGTCTGAAAGATACTAGAGCATTCCATGTGACGCTTTACGTCACATGTGGCAGTCACGGCGTAGTCGACTCCCCTCCTGCTTTGGTACAGGGTCATTTAGTTTTCGGAGAGGGGGTTGCACAACAGGTCCAAAACAAGTTAAAGGGTTTTGTTCCACATGGGGCCCTGCTTGCCTGGCACGCCCCGCATGCCCCAAAACCCTGTCTTCAGGTGGACTTGTATGATAGC
>JBMDXC010000247.1:0-5496 GCA_048594805.1 Candidatus Entotheonellaceae bacterium
ACCATCCGTCTGGGAGTATCGGTGCTGGTGCTGCCCGTGTATAGCCCCGTTCACGTGGCGCACCAGGTGGCCACGTTGGACTATCTGAGCGGCGGCCGGGCAGTGCTGGGCGTCGGGCTGGGCCGGGAACAACATTACCCACCGTTTCAGGTCCCCCGAGAACGTCGCGTGCGGCGGTTTTTAGAGGCCGTCGAGCTGATGAAAGCGCTGTGGACCCAGCCAAAGGTCACCTATCGGGGCCAGATCTTTCAGGTAGAAGACGGCGTGATGGGGCCAAAGCCAGTACAAAAACCGCACCCGCCAGTGTGGCTGGGCGGTGGCCACCCTGCCGCGCTGCGACGGGCCGCGGTCATCGCTGATGGCTGGATGGGAGCCGGCGGCTCCAGTACCGCCGCCTTCGCAAAGAGTGTCTCGTTGGTACGGGCAGCACTGGAAACAGCCGGGCGCGACCCGGCAACATTCCCCATCTCCAAGCGGGTGTTCATGTCCGTGCACGAGCGACCAGAAGTTGCGAAGGCTGAGGTGCACCGCTGGTTCAGCGAGGTGTACCATAACCCAAACCTGACGACAGAAGGAGGAGTGTACGGCACGCCAGAGCAGGTGCGGGAGCAGCTGGAAGGTCTCGTAGCCATGGGTGCTACACACCTGCTACTCAACCCTGTCGCCCGCTATGCCGAACAGGTCGAAGCACTGGCCGCAGTGGCTGGACTGTAGCCCTGGTCTTATCGAGTTCTGAGGAGGGATAGACACGTATGCAATCTGCGCCATACACGATCTATGCTGTGCAATATGCCCAGCGCAACACCAACTCCAGCGAATTGTTCGTTGGCGATCATCACAATACCCCCATGAAAATGGCCTACTTTGTCTGGGCCCTCACGAATGGGACACAGACAGTGGTGGTCGACCTTGGTTTTACCGAAGAAGTCGGTACGCGACGTGGACGTCAGTTCCTGCGCTGCCCGTCCCGGGGATTAGCGCTGCTGGATATCGACTGTACCAAGGTAGAACACGTGATCCTGAGCCATTTTCATTATGACCACGTGGGCTGTTATCACCTCTTTCCGAATGCGACCTTCTATGTCCAGGATGCCGAGATGAGTTTTTATACAGGCCGGTACGTGCGCCAGGCGGCTTTCCGGAATTCCATAGAGGTGGAGGACGTGTTAGCACTGGTCCGCTTCAATTACGAAGGTCGGGTGGTATTCATCGACGGCGAGAAAGAGATTATCCCTGGCATCAGCGTCCACAAAGTAGGAGGGCATACGGCCGGCATGCAGATCGTCACGGTACAGACCCAGCACGGGCGGGCTGTGGTGGCTTCGGATGCATCGCATTATTACCACAACTTTGAAAAGAACGTGCCATTCACAACCCACCACGATCTGCCTGGGATGTACTACGGTTTCCAGCGCATCCGCGAACTGGCTGACCACCCCGATCTGATCCTGCCTGGCCATGATCCCCTGGTGCTGGAACGCCTCAAACCCGTTGATGACGGTATTGTCTCCATGGGATGACCGGACCTTGCACCCTCTCCCAGGGAGAGGGTGCTGCACATGATCAAACCGTAGGACTGAGTACCTCTCGTGGAGGTGGTGTCTGCGATCCACCAAGTGTGTCCAGAAATATCGCGATGGCCCGATTGACGGCGGCAGGCTGTTCGGCCATAGGGAAGTGGCCGGCCTCCCGCAATGTGAGATACTGTGAGCCAGGCACCGCCTCGTGTATCTCGCGTTCATATTCTTCGGGAGCCAGCGAATCGTCGACGCCACGGATGAGCAGCAGTGGCGGCGTCAATGTGCTGATTCTGACCCGCACATCAAACTGGTCAATCACCACCAGATCATGATACTGTGAGCGTGGTCCAACCTGGCAATGGCAGGCGATGAGGCGCTCCCGGAACTCGGGGGCCACAAACCGCATTGACTCCCGCATGGCGGCGATCCACTGCTCGTGCACTGCTGGCTCCTCGGCGGCTCGCAGCCGCATATCGACACTGCCTGGGGCACGATGTTTCGGGCGCATGGCCACGGTCATGAGCACCAGACCACTGACCTCCTCAGGGTAATCAAGGCCGTATTGCAGGGCGATACAGGCCCCCAGCGTGTACCCGACCAGTACCAGGTCGCGGTGCTGGCCTTGGGCCCACAACCAGCCACGCACCCATTCGGTATAGCGCTCGACACTCGCACAGGAGGCGCCAGTCCCATGTCCGGGCAAAGTCGGAGCGAGACTGCCGGGAAAATTGTCGAGCTGGTAGCGAAACGCCTCCGCACATCCCCCTGCACCAGGACCATGAAGAAATACTAATTGGGACATATGTACCCTCCGCTCCTTGTCACATTCTTCAAACTAGAGGCGCAATTTCTGACTGGCGTGCGGGGTATACGCCAACACCTCAGATTCCTTCACGACCTTCCCCCACGCCAGGGGGAAGGCATATAAACATAGGTGTCCAGGCGGTTAGAACAGCGCGATCGGATTGACTGGCGAGCCGGTCACACGACGCAAGCGCAAGGGGCCCATGCACAGCATAAAGGTATAGCGCTGGCGCTGATGACACGCTGCGGCTAATTGTTCCAGATTGGCGTTGTCAATCAGCCATAGACCCAGCCCCACCAGCGACACCGTATGGAGCGGAGTGGCAATGTTGGCGTAGTGGCTTGGACGGACATCGTTCGACGTATCGGTGCCGAGCATGGCAATGTCGCGCTCTTTGAACCAGGGGGTGCAGGCTACCTGGCAGGCCGTTGCCGGGGCCGTACCAGGTACCGGGCCCTGTTCGAGGATCTTCCGGTAGTTACCGGTGCGCACCAGTAAAACGTCACCAGCCTCGACGCGCACGCCAACCTGTTGTTCGGCGGCCTCCAGGTCGTCGGGCATCACCGGCTCGTCGGGAGGCAGCCAGGGCACACCGCGCACCTGCGGAATGTCGAGGAGGACCCCACGCGTGACGATACCATCGGCGGCGATTTCGATAGAGTGCGACTGCGCGCCCTCCCGCGAGGTGACCAGGCTGGCGGGCTTGCCGTTATACATCGTGCCGCGCCAGGAATAGTGCGACAGGGCATCGATGTGTGTAATGGTCTGCCCGTGAAACACCATGCCAATAAACTCGGCCGCGCCCCGGCGCACCCGCCGCCGCTCCGGGGGGTCCGTATCACGGCCTTCGCCGCTATCCACCATATAGCGCTGCACCTGGTAGGTGACGTCCGGGGTCAGCTCGGTCGTGATGGGACGGGCGCAACTCACTGTTGTTCCGTCATGGATCAGCGCCGCGGCCTGTTTGCGCTTCTCGGGAGTAATCAGATTCAAACAGCCGGCTTGATCCTCCTCGCCCCAGCGTCCCCAATTGCTCAGGGAGGTGATCCACTCGATGACCTGCTCTTCGGAAGGGATGACTGCGACCATGCGTCCGTCCTCCTGTGCAATCGCTGTTGTCTGACCATGTCTGGTATAGCGCACCATTGTACTATAAGCCGGTAGTCAGACCCAAACGATACGTCAGGTCTCAGTCGGCCTTGACACCTTGCCCCCAACACCTGACCGTGAAGCAACCCATGTCCTCATTGTTGCAGCCTGGCGGCCCACAAGGTGGGCCGCATCTTGTATGATCAGCACCAGGCGAGACGTCCGGAAGCTGCGGCTGTTGGGCAACGCTTGGGCCACAGGTCCACGAAGACCCTCGCCGCCTCTCTCGTTTCCAGCTCATCGCCACGAGTCAGAGCAGGGTTGCCTTACGGCCAAGCAGCTCGTGTCACGCGAGTGGTTTCTTCTGGGACGGGTGATCCAGGGTGTATACGCAGAGACAGGGCTCTTGCCCCTCAATAATTGTCAGGGCTATAGCCTTATTGGACCTGGATTCTGCGCACCCGGGAATGGGCCAACAATGTCACAATATCGGAGTGCTACCCATACGGGAACGGGCGTGCGCTCTTTGAAGAGCATCCGCTCCCGTGTGAGAAGTGGCGTAGCAGTCGACGCTCTCCCTAGCGGGTGACGTCGTAGATCGCGCCCGCTGCGGCGCCTACACCCGTACCGATGAGCGCCCCTTTCTTCGTGTTCCCCGTCCCGGCGCCAATGGCGGCACCACTCCCGGCGCCCACCGCGGCACCTGTCATCGTACCGCAGCCTGCGGTCACCAGCGCAAGTAGGGTCAAGCCTGCCAGCATACGCATGACGTGTATCTTTATCATGGGGTTCTCCTCCTTTTGAATATCTCCGATGTTGCTACCCGCTCTCGGCGTTATCCTCATATGACCCGTCTCGTGAACGCTCGGGACATCGCTGAGAGACAAGAGGTTATGTATGGGTAAACTCAAAGCCCCAGGCAAACCACCAGTAGGCTCTTCCTCTACATATGACAGCGTAGCAAGTTTTATGCCACATGCCTGAAACCAGCCTGCTAGCTATTGCTAGTGTAGGGCTCCACTGGATTTTATGACAACCGTTTATGATATGGCGTTACGCTGTATGAATGCCCAGTATTGCTGATCGAGGATATATCCACAACAGTTCTTGGCCCCACAGTTGCAAGGATTGTCCTGGTAATGCTTGAGGTCATATCCATAATTGTAGCTGAGTTCCTCGCCCTCTTTGATATCCCGTAACGCCACAATCCAGAGGGTGTTACTGGTTTTTTCCACTTCACAGTTCGGATCACAGGAATGATTGATATAGCGTGCAGTATTCGCAAGCGTCGCACCGTCAAGAGCGTAGCGGTAATTGAGATGAAAGATATAGGCATTGCCGGCGTTTAAGCGGCACACGCTCTCTTTGCGAGTAATCTTTTCTCCGATATAGGCAACAATCCGAGTACCTTTGGTGATATCTTGCGTTGCAAACAGTCCTTGCCCGTCAATACGGGAGTTGCCGATACGTACCATACTTACCTTTTCCTGGTGCGCCGAACGCGCTTCCTGCTTCTTTCCGACCGTCGTTGGAGGCGTACTGTTCTAGGATCAAGGGGTTTTTGAGGTGGTTTTCCGGTTAATTGCCGCGCCTGCCCCCAGAGATAATACAACGTCCGATATAGCTGAAAAAATGTTCTCCGAAACATTCTGGCTCCTTATGCCACCCTGCTGATCAGGGCAGGCCATTCCGTAGCAGCTGATCTGATTGAGTCCATCCATATACCGACATGCAGCGCGAAAACAACTGGTTCTCAGTCCTCACGTATCTCTGAGAGACGGCCGCGGCCGCGGTGTATTGCTGCCGCCATTATGTGGGATCAGTCCCATAGCTCATGCAACCGGCAAGCAGGGATACGACGATGACGCTCAGGTATGTTACCGTCTTCCGCATATTCCACCTCTATGGGAAGGCATTAACTCATGTTGTTACAGTGGCTTAGTGTATACTCCTATTATACCATCTGGGTCTCGGCGGGAGAGAGAAGGCTCAGGACGAGCGCAAGAGGGATTGTCTTGCTTGACGGCAGCAACAATGTAGGGATCTCTCATTCTGAGACCAGGATGGGGTGACATCTGGGGA
>JBMDXC010000248.1:0-9689 GCA_048594805.1 Candidatus Entotheonellaceae bacterium
GATGGAGGAGTGGGGCTTCCTGGCTCCCGGCCAGTACCTAATCCATGACCGGGACGGGAAATACTGCCCCGCCTTTCAACAGCTCATCGACGCAGCCGGGGTCACGCGGGTGCTGCTCCCACTACGGTCGCCGAATTTGAACGCCTACGCGGAGCGCTGGGTACGTTCCGTGAAGGAGGAGTGTCTCGCGCGGCTCATTCTCTTTGGGGAAGCGGCGCTGCATCATGCCTTGCGTGAATACATGGCGCATTATCATCGCGAGCGGAATCATCAAGGCAAGGACAACGTGCTGCTTTTTCCGGCGATCAGCCACGCTTCAGAGCGTGCAGGCCCAGTGGGGTGTCGGGAACACCTTGGAGGCCTCCTCAAATACTACGAGTGTGAGGCTGCCTGAAGGTTGTAACCACACAGGGGAGGAAATTCTACCATGACTCAACTCGTGCAATCCCTTGTAGAGCGTTTGGCGCAATTACCTGAGCCAGTACAGAATCGTCTTGCCAAACACTTCCTGCAGGAAGTCGAAGAAGCCGAGACCCAGATGGCGCAACCGCCGCGGAAGCGAATCGCCGGTCTGGGCAAAGGGACGATCATCATCGCCGAGGATTTCGATGAGCCACTCCCGGAGGCTTTTTGGCTGGGCGAAGCATGAGATTGCTCCTTGATACTCATGCTCTGCTGTGGTGGCATGACCAGCCGGCGCGTTTGACGGAAACAGCCTATGGGGCTCTCAGTGATCTAGGTAATGACGTATGGCTCAGTGTTGTCAACAGCTGGGAAATCCAGATCAAGGTCCAGCTCGGCAAGCTGACACTTCCCAAGCCGCTGCGCGTCCTGCTCCAGGAAGAGCAGGTGATGAACGGTTTCAGGGTCCTGTCTGTCACCCTCGAGCATATCTATGCCCTGGACAGTTTTCCCCTGCACCACAGGGAGCCTTTCGACCGCCTCCTCATCGCCCAAGCGCACCAGGAAGGTTTGACCGTGGTGACGCACGATCCGAAGTTCTCAGCGTACTCCATCCCTGTGCTCTGGTAGCAGGGTTTCAGGCCTGCCTTGGCAACGGGCAGCCTTGGTGGAGCACATATTACGCGTGACTGGACGAGCCTAAGACAGGGCAATGGCGTGCTTGTGACATCCTGAGAATTGGTGCATTTTATTTTTGGCCATACGGGATGTTCCGCTGGACATCGATGAGGAGTTCAACACCTGGTACAATACCATCTACGTACCCAATTATGAAAAGGTATCAGGTGTGATTCGCGGTCGGCGCTATCGTGCTGTAGTCGGGACACTCACCTACATGACTCTCTATGAATTCGAACATCCCCACGTATCGAAAAGTGCAGCCTGGCAAGCCCAGCGGGATATTTCACCTGTGACGCACCGCATACGACCACATATGCGGCACACCCCAGGCCCGCCAGGCATTTGGGTCAAGACGTTTGAACTCTAGAGAATGACGTTATGGTTCGACGATGACCGTGCCGATCATCCCACTCTGGTCGTCAGGATTGCCGTGGAAGACACAGTGATAGACGAAGGTGCCGGGCGTACTGAAAGTCACGCTCCTCATCTCACCTGGCTGCAAGTTTCTCGTGTTGAACGACTTATCTATCGCTGTTGCCGAGTGTGCGGTGGTCCCTGCGTTCATCCAGGTGACGGTGGTGTCAGCCTTCACCTTCATCTCCTTCGGAGTAAACTCAAATTCCTTCATCATCACTGAGGGACCGCCTGGGGCGGGTGACTGCGTCACCGAGAGACAGCCACTGGTGTGGAGAAGCAGGGTCATGACAAGCACTAACCATCCAAGAAACCTGGCAGGCTGCAAAATCTGTCTCCTTTCCTCTCGCGGCCAGTGCGGCAAAATTGTCTGGAAAAACCGGTGCTCCAGTGTATGCTAAAAGTATCGGAGTTTCTTGCTCGCTTCAAGGTCGCTGCGATGTGAAGGAAGCATGGTGCCACAAGGGACTGGGCAACCTGATACGAGTTTTGTCGGAGTCATCTCAGATACGCATGGCCTCGTGCGCCCTCAGGCTCTCGCTGCGCTGGTGGGGGCTGAACGTATCATTCATGCTGGAGACATTGGCCACCCCGCGGTGCTGACAGCACTGGAAGCCATAGCGCCTGTGGTTGCGGTACGGGGTAATAATGACCAGGAGGCGTGGGCCGCGGCCATTCCAGAAACGGCGATTGTCGAGGTTGATGGCCTACGGCTCTATGTCCTCCACGACGTCAAAACCCTTGACTTTGATCCGGCCACTGCGGGATTCTCAGGGGTAATTTGTGGGCACTCGCACCGGCCGCGCCTCGAGCAGCAGGCGGGGGTCTGGTTTATCAACCCCGGCAGTGCTGGGCCCAGGCGTTTTACCCTCCCAGTGACCGTCGCCCGGCTTTACATGCATGCGAGGACGCTCACCCCCGCGCTGGTGGAATTGCACGTCTAGGCGTGCCTGACACAGGAGAGCAAGATATGGATGAGATCATCTACGCGTCGGCTGCCAGCATGGCCCAGGCGATTCGCGATAAGCGCGTCTCTGCTGCTGAAGTGGTCGAGGCGCACCTGCAGCGCATTGCGGCGGTGAACCCAGCGCTCAATGCCGTGGTCCAAACCGTCGGCCCGCGCGCTCGTCTGGAAGCCCTGGCTGCCGATCAAGCCCTCGCCAGAGGTGAGTTGCGAGGGCCGCTGCACGGGGTGCCCATGACTATCAAGGACTCGCTCGACACGGCCGGCGTGATCTCGACTGGCGGGACCAAGGGGCGAGCAACCCTGGTACCCGAGCAGGACGCCACGGTGGTGGCACGGTTGCGCGCTGCCGGGGCCATCTTACTGGGCAAGACGAACACCCCGGAACTGACGCTCTCGGGCGAGACCGACAACCTCGTCTATGGACGCACCAACAACCCGTACGATGTGTCGCGTACCCCAGGCGGGAGCAGTGGCGGGGCTGGAGCGATTCTTGCCTCCGGTGGCTCAGCACTGGATATTGGTAGTGACACTGGCGGCAGTATTCGTCTCCCAGCCCACTTCTGTGGCATTGCTGGCATCAAGCCCACATCAGGGCGGGTACCCAGAACCGGACATATCGTGCCATTTGGCATGGGTGCAGTGGATGCGCTGACGCAGCTTGGCCCCATGGCGCGGTATGTCGAAGATTTAATATTGACACTCCCGATCATTGCTGGCGTCGACTGGCGCGACCCGGCCATTGTGCCGATGCCCCTCGGTGATCCGCAAGCTGTCACCATCACAGGGCTGCGCATCGCGATGTATACAGACAATGGCACATTGTCGCCGACGCCTGAAACAGCCGCTGCTGTACACACGGCTGCCACGGCGTTGGCCGAGGCTGGCGCCAGCGTGGAAGAAGACCGTCCGGCCGTGCTAGAGCAGACGGCAGACCTGGCGAACAACCTCTCAGGGGGCGATGGGCGCGCCTGGGTGCACCGGCTCTTACGGCAGGCTGGCACGGTGGACATTCACCCCTTGCTACGCCAGCGCTTTGACGAGGCGAAGGCAGTGGAGGTCGCCGAGTTCACGACTCTGCTCGAAGACGTCGACCGGTTCCGCAGCGCGATGCTTGGCTTCATGGCACACTATGACGTGATCCTGTGCCCGACGTGTGCCTATCCCGCCCCACCGCATGGCATGCTGATGACTGATGCGCTCCGCAAAGGTACTAGCTATACGAGCGCCTACAACTTGACAGGCTGGCCCGGGGCGGTGGTGCGTGGCGGGACGTCCCCAGAGGGGTTGCCAATCGGCGTGCAGGTGGTGGCCCGCCCCTGGCGGGAGGATGTGGCGCTCGCGGTGGCGCAGCATCTCGAGCAGGCGCTGGGCGGCTGGCAGCGCCCGGGTGCTGCGCACGGCTAGTTGCCCTGCCAGTTTGGCAGGGCCAATTGCGGTACACAGTACTCCCGCCAGTGTGGCAGGGTGCATTGTGCGGTTGCGAGGCTCATACACCGCGTTAAGCATCACAGGAGAACAGGAGGGGCTATGGCGGGCAGACTGGAAGGCAAAGTGGCTTTAATCACCGGCGGTGCCAGTGGCCAGGGCCGGGTAGCGGCCATACGCTTTGCGGCGGAAGGGGCGAAGGTCGCCCTGAGCGATGTGAACGAGGAGGGCGGTGTGCAAACCATGCACATGGTGCAGGAAAACGGCGGGGAGGCGTACTTTGTGCGTGGGGATGTCTCCGCTGAAGGCAGCGCACGTGACATGGTCGATGCCGCGGTGCGGCAATACGGCGCCCTGCACATTCTCTACAACAACGCTGGGATTGTAGGGGCAAACATGGATAGCGATGTGACGCAGCTTTCCGTGGAGACGTGGGATCGGATTCTGAACATCAATTTGCGTGGCATTTTTTTGTGCTCGAAGTACGGTGTGCCAGCCCTCATGCAGGCGGGTGGAGGCTCGGTAATCAACACGGCATCGATCGCCGGTCTCATTGGCAGCCCCTTTGCCGGTCACGCCTACACGGCCAGTAAAGGCGGCGTGATTGCCCTGACGCGGGCTATGGCGATGACCTATGCGCGCCACAGAGTGCGAGTGAATGCTATCTGTCCAGGTGGGGTGGAGACGCCAATGACTGCGCACTTCAAAGCCGAAGCCTCGCAGTGGCAGCAGTATGTTGACAGCCATCCCATCGGCCGTGTGGGCACGCCAGAAGATATCGTGCACCTCGCTGTCTATCTGGCATCGGACGAGTCTTCCTGGGTGACTGGCTCGATCTTTACGATTGATGGTGGCCGTACAGCGATGTAAGGTGCGGCGGGTAGCGACTCCTCTGACAGAAGTGGTTGTCTCTCCAGAGGGGTTCTGGTACATTTCCTTATCTTTGTACTGCTGTGTGCCGCTCTAGGACAAGGATGACTGTATACGCATCTTTTCTCAAGGCAACCCCTTCTGTGCAGTGTGGAGGGTATGGCCGGCACGTTGGGAGCTGAATGGATATTCATGAGATTCTCCACGAGCGTATCCTAGTGCTTGATGGTGCCATGGGCACTGTCTTACAGAGCCAAGAATTCACTGCTGATGATTTTGGTGGCCTGCACTACGAGGGCTGTAATGAAAACTTGAATCTGACGCGGCCCGACGTGGTGCAGTCCATTCACACCGCCTACCTTGAAGCTGGCGCCGACATTATCCTCACCAATACGTTTGGCGGTACCCGCATCGTCCTCGCTGAGTACGCTCTGCAGGACCAGGTGCATGCCATCAATGTGGCCGCGGCACGTCTGGCGCGTGAGGTCGCTACGGCCTACAGTACAGGTGCGAAACCACGCTTTGTCGCCGGCTCACTTGGTCCACAAACCAAAACCATCTCCGTCACGGGTGGTATTACCTTTGACGAGGTGATGGCGGCGTTTTATGCACAGGTGTTGGGGCTTCTTGAAGGAGGAGTAGACCTCCTACTGATCGAAACAGCGCAGGACACCCTTAATTTGAAAGCTACCATGTTGGGGGCGCAGCGCGCCATGCGGGAAGCCGGCATCACCGTGCCAGTGATGATTTCTGGTACTATTGAGGCCATGGGTACGATGCTGGGTGGGCAGAGCATTGAGGCTCTGTATACGTCCGTGGCCCATTTCCAACCGCTGTCGATTGGTCTCAATTGTGCCACTGGTCCGGAGTTCATGACCGACCACTTGCGCTCACTTGCAGCCCTGGCAGCCGTGCCGGTGAGCTGTCATCCGAATGCCGGGCTCCCAGACGAGGAAGGGCACTACCACGAAACACCCATGTCCCTGGCCACCCAGCTCGAACGCTTTATCGACCACGGCTGGCTGAACATTGTTGGCGGGTGCTGTGGGACGACCCCAGAGCACATTCGGGTCCTGGCTGATATGGTCCAGAGTAAGCACCCACGGCTGCCAGTCAGCACACGGCCTGCTGCGGTCTCAGGGTTAGACTATTTACCGCTGGAGGCAGAGAGCCGGCCGGTCATTGTTGGCGAGCGCACGAACGTCATAGGCTCCAAAAGGTTCCGCGACTTGATTAGTGCTGAACAGTACGAGCAGGCCGCAGAGATCGGCCGCGCGCAGGTCAAAGGCGGAGCTCAGGTCATCGATATCTGCCTGGCGAACCCGGATCGTGATGAATATCGGGACATGGAACGCTTTCTGGCCTTCGTGGCCGGCAAGGTGCGCGTGCCGCTGATGGTGGACTCGACCGACGCCCGTGTCATTGAGCTGGCGTTGAAACATTCGCAGGGCAAAGCGATTGTCAATTCGATCAACCTCGAAGACGGTGAAGAGCGCTTTGCGGCTGTGGTACCCCTGCTGCGTACCTACGGTGCCGCTGTGGTGGTGGGCTGCATTGACGAAGATAAAGTCCAGGGCATGGGGGTGACACGTGAGCGCAAGCTCGGCATTGCGCAGCGCTCTTATGATCTGCTGGTGGAGAAATATGGCGTCCCGCCGGAAGATATTATTTTTGACCCGCTGGTCTTTCCGGTGGGTACTGGGGACGAGAACTACATTGGCTCCGCGGCGGAGACCATTGAAGGCCTGAGCCTGATCAAGCAGGCATTGCCCTGCTGCAGTACAATCCTGGGGATTTCCAATGTCTCCTTCGGGCTCCCCGGCGCCGGACGGGAAGTGCTCAACGCCGTCTTTTTGTATCACTGCACTCAGGCTGGTCTGGATTACGCTATCGTCAATGCGCAAAATCTCCGCCGCTATGCCTCCATCCCTGAGGAGGAGCGCCGGTTGGCCGAGGATCTCCTATTCTGGCGTAGTAACGACCCAATTGGCGCCTTTAGTGCGTTCTACAGGGGCAAAAAGACCACGGCCAACAAACCGCAGATTACCCTCCCTCTGGAGCAGCGCCTCGCCGCCTATATTGTCGAGGGTACGAAGGACGGGTTGTTCGATGACCTTGACGAGGCGCTGCAGCGCTACACACCTCTAGAGATCATCAATGGTCCGCTTATGGATGGCATGAACGAGGTAGGTCGGCTCTTCAACAATAATGAGTTGATTGTGGCTGAAGTCCTCCTCAGCGCGGAGTCGATGAAGGCAGCCGTAGGGTATCTCGAACCGCATATGGAGAAGACGGACAGCGCGCTGAAAGGGAAGATCATTTTAGCCACGGTGAAGGGCGATGTGCACGATATTGGCAAGAACCTCGTGGACATTATTCTGACCAACAATGGCTTTGAAGTGATCAACCTCGGTATCAAGGTACCACCACAGCAGCTCATTGAGGTCTATCGGGAAGAGCAGCCGGACTACATTGGGCTCTCTGGATTACTGGTCAAATCGGCGCAGCAGATGGTGGTGACGGCACAGGATTTAAATACGGCTGGCATTAGTGTGCCCTTGCTTGTAGGCGGCGCAGCCCTGTCCAACAAATTTACAGCCACCAAAATTGCTCCGGAGTACGATGGACCGGTGCTCTATGCTAAGGATGCCATGAGCGGTCTGGATCTGGCCAATCAGCTCAGCCAGCCGCACCCACGGCAGCAGCTCATTACCCGCATACGCTCTGAACAGCATACCTTGCGTCGCAGTGCAGAAGCGGCCGTGGAGCCGGCCGTGCCGAGGTCTGGAGCTGCGGAACAGCGCTCGGCGCTGCGACGCGATGTGCCTCTGCCCACGGCGCCAGACTGGGAGCGCGGCATTTTTCGTGACCTGTCGCTGGAGTACCTGTGGCCCTATCTGAACGCTCAGATGCTGTATGGCAAGCACATGGGGCTGCGCGGCAATGTGCACAAGCTCTTCGAGCAGGGTGATCCGAAGGCGATCGAGATCAAGGAGCGTGTCGACACCCTCTTCCGTGAGGTGGTGGAGCAGCAGTTAGTGTGTGCGCATGGGGTGTATCGGTATTTCCCGGCTCAGGCAGATGGCAACACCATTGTCATCTATGATCCGCATGATGCATCGCGGGTGCGGGAACGTTTTACCTTCCCGCGCCAGCCCGGTGGGCAATACCTCTGCCTCGCCGATTTCGTCCGTCCTGTCGACTCAGGTGAGATGGATTCGGTAGCCTTGTTTGTCGTCACATGCGGCCTCGGGGTGCGAGCGTTGGCTACTGCGTACAAGGACGCTGGCGCCTATGTCCGTTCGCATGTCATCCAGGCCCTGGCCATTGAGTTGGCTGAAGCGTATGCCGAAAAGCTGCATCAGGACCTGCGGGCCTGGTGGGGTTTCCCCGATCCGCCCGAGATGACCATGCGCGACCGTTTTCAGGCAAAGTATCGTGGCCTGCGCGTCTCGTTCGGCTACCCCGCATGCCCCGATCTTGAGGATCAAGCCAAACTGTTTGCCCTGCTGCATCCAGAAGACATTGGCGTGCAACTCACTGAGGGGTATATGATGGATCCAGAGGCCTCTGTCTCAGCCCTGGTATTTCATCATCCGGAAGCTGACTATTTCCGGGCTGATCGCGCATAGAACGTGGGTGTGAAGAGAGCTGTTTTGTCCTCTCGCCCTCTGGGCGAGGGTTGTATCAGAGGATGAGGGGCCCAGGCATACGATACGCACGCTGCTGTTCGTCATCGGACTCTACCTGGTGCACCGGGTGCTGCTGTCTGTCTCTCCCGCATACGCTCAGCGTATGCGGCGCCTGGACCGCCAGCTCACCTGGATGAGTCTTATCCTGGTAGTATACTTGTTCGCCAATGTGCTGCTGCGATTGCTGTACTCTGCACGTTAACCAAAGGAATGAGGCTGTCTCATGAGCGTCCAAACATCAGGTATGATCCGACTCGCCAGTATCGATGATATCCCCGAAGGCCAAGGACGTGAATTCCGTGTGGGTGATCGCTTTGTGGCCCTCTTCCGTCATCAGGGACAGTTTTACGCCATGGAAGACGTCTGTCCGCATGCCGGCGCACCGCTCAATAACGGCCCCATCTATAGTGGCACGGTGACATGCCTGTGGCACGGCTGGCGGTTTAACCTCCACGATGGCGTCTGTGCCAATCTTCCCAAAGCCCCTGCTGTGCCGACCTATCCGGTCACCGTGCGCGGCTACGATGTATATGTAACGCTGCCTCCCACTGGGACGTAGGAGAAAAATAACGGCACAGACGTCTAAGTACAAACAGGCAAGTTCTTTTGGATAACTCCAAGAACTGAGAGTAGACACTCTAATAAGCATGTGTTACACACCCAAAACTTTTGTCTGTTTGTACTTAGATCTCTAGCAGGAGAAGCGGCTGGCCCTCAAGCACTGCGTCCTCTCTAGCCGGTGCGTGGACAGTGCGAGGCTGCTGTGGAGCCAGTTCGAAGATGACCAGGTGTTAGACCAGATCTTCCAGACGCCGCTCTTAGCTGAGAGCGGCCCCCTCCCGGCCCACTCTGGCGTGCAGCCGTGCGCCTCTCTCTCCATTGCGGACGCCACTCTCGTGACGCAGGATCATCTCGCGGCCCTCGGGGACCCCTAGTGCATCACCTGTTTCCCTACTTCCTAGAGCAGGTCTGGAGGTGAGAGGCCAGCCTGCACTTTACTTGCCATGTGGCTCCGGAAGACCGCAAAAAAGGGGCAGGAGCTCTGGAAAAGAGGGGCGGAATGTGGGCTGGCAGTATGGTGGCAAAAGTGTTTTTCTTATCCGCCTCTTTGACACTTACGCGTAATGCGTCTATATTTATGTATTATGCGTAAGTCAAAATCCCTTGATGCCATTTTCCCTAAAATACGTCAGGCAATTCTTGCTGCTACGCTTTTGCACCCGGATCGTTGGTGGTAT
>JBMDXC010000249.1:0-10437 GCA_048594805.1 Candidatus Entotheonellaceae bacterium
CGTCTTATCGCACGACAGCAGCCAGTGCATGAAGGCCTGCTTGCACCGCCAGCACCGAGTGTGTGGACGTTGCTGCATACGTTTCGGCCGTTTGCGCGTGTGGCCATGGTTCTCCTAGCCTTTATGGTGCTCGAACATGTCTACGGGATCAGCGCAGGACTGCTCAGTGTCCTGGACGATGTGCATGTGCTTGAGGTAGGCCGGAATAAGGAGGGGGAACTCCTGTGGCTGACCCTGAAAGACATTGCAGCGGCGCTGCTGATTTTCCTAGGCGCTGGCCTGTTTGTACGTTATCTCCCCAGCATTTGTGACGCGGCACTGTTTCCACGTGTGCGCTGGGATGCTGGCTTACGCTATACGTTTCTAACGCTCAGTCGCTACGTGCTCATCTTCCTGGCCCTGTGGTGGGGCCTGTCCACTGTCCACATGAACTGGTCGAGTATTCAGTGGATCGTCGCTGCAGTGTCAGTCGGTGTCGGCTTCGGTCTGCAAGAGATCGTCAGCAATTTCGTCAGCGGCCTCATTTTACTGCTTGAACGGCCTATCCGCGTCGATGATATCGTCACTGTGGGTGATCAGACCGGCACCGTCAAGCGCATTACCATCCGGGCGACAGCCATCCAGAACGCCGACAACCAGACCGTGATTATTCCTAACAAAGAATTTATTGCGCACCGAGTCACGAATTGGACGCTCGGCGACACCTATGTCCGTCTCGTGTTATCCGTGGGAGTTGCCTACGGCAGCAACATGGACCTCGTGCAACGCCTGCTCACTGAGACCGTGGGTAGCCATCCGCGCGTGCTCACGACACCGCCCCCTGCCATATTCCTGCGGGCCTTTGGTGATCATGCCTTGCAGTGGGAAATCTCGTGTTTTGTGCCCCGGCCACAAGATCGGACGCCTACTGCCCATGAGCTGTTGCTGCAGATTGACCAGGTATTCCGTCAGCATGCTATTGCCATTCCTTTTCCGCAGCAGGACGTGCACTTACGTTCCGCTGATGCCACGCTCGTCATCCAGCCCATGAGCAATGGTTATGAGACTGTGGCAGCCCATACGGAGCTACCCGCTCGCGGTGTCCAATAATACCTGCTCCCGGTGTGTTTCCGCTCGGCTGTTGTCCGCTCCCTATGCTACACTATCGCATACAGTGCCGCTGCAGGTGCTGCGAGAGCATGGAGGAGATTCATGCCCAGATACCTGTGCGAACGACATCGTACAATACAAGACAAGCACGTTCAGGGAGCACGCATAACGGCGGGGCTCCTCGGTGTCCTGGGGCTGCTCGCGTGTTTGGCGGGGTGTACTGGACTTAATCCTTTGGAGCGCACTCAGCCTCCGGACGCCCTGGCTTGGGACGAAGCGCGCCTCGCTGACAGTCCATATTTTTATCAGCGCTTCCTGACCCAACACCCAACCAGTGCCTTTGCGCGTCATGCTCGTACCCGCCTCGAAGCATTGGATTGGGCCGTCGTGCAACAGGTCGATGGGGTACCAAACTATGCCCGTTTCATCCGGACCTACCCTGATAGTGTCTGGGTGCCCCAGGCCCAGGCACGTCTGACCGAGTTAGAGCAGCAGGAGGCCAGGCGCCAGGATACCAATGCACGCGTCAACTGTCCTCAGCTACAGGACCGTGTGCATGCCTACACAACCGCTGTCGAGCAGACGCTCGCGGACATGGCCCAACTCCCGCCTGACCAGCGGCAACGCCCGCTCCTGAGTACGACGGACTTGCCGCATCTCCCGATGGTGTTTCGCACCATTCGAGACTATCAAAGCACGGTGGCAACCGTGCAAGCCACCTATGGTATCCTCCCTCCCTGTCACCTCCCCCGTAAAGAGATCGCCTACGTGTCCTTGCCGACTATGGGTGGCCGCATGTTGCTCCGGCATATGCCTGTATATAGGCCATTGCGTGGGGAGACGATCTGGCAAATTTTGGAGTAGCCTATGGCAGGGTTAGAGAGCAATCTGCAGGAGCATGTTGGTACGACTGCGACCACCCCGCAGCAATGTGCAGCATGGCCACAGCGACGCAGATTTGTTCCGGCGTGGAGTGGTTCACTGTACATAATGAGAGCGGCCGCTCTCATTATGAGAGACTTTCCGTATGGGTCAAAGCCTCAATGCTCTGCCGCAGACGACCGTCTACGGTTTTCTCAGTTGTGGCGGAGTTAGTATAAAATTTGCCCTTACCTAATATTGTGCTGGGCTTATGTGGTGGTCACACTTGCTGCCATATGGCCCAGCGTATATGCCTCAGCAGAAAAGGCTAGCGATGGTCGCTGGCCAAAGCTGCATCGTTAGCCCTTCAATTTTTTCTCTTCATCTCACGCGCAACTATCCTAGCACATACCTATCCCTGCCCCGGTCTGTGAAAGGCGGGGAGGGGTTTAGCCAGCGGGAGACGCTGCACAGGGTAATTGGATGCCAGAAACGCGCCTCGCGGTGTAGCAGACGTACTACGGCCTGGTGTATGATACTCTCCATAGGAGCCAGCAAGGATGGTCTGGCCCTCCGGGAGGTGTTCCCGAGGGAGCGCAACAGTCAGTTTCACAGGGGAAAGTAGTGATACCCTTGTATTGCGCCCCCGCCATCATGCACGCGTCACAAGCAGGACAGGAGTCGGACAGTGCAAGCACCTATCAGCTCCCGCTTTGTTCTCATGCTTCTACTGGTATGTTTCGCCTTCTCGAGGAAGGTTACAGCTGATCCTCCTGCGTCTTATACCTCGACAAGCCCAACTGTCCCCGGCGTTTATGGTGCCAACACGGCGAGTGGCGACGGTGTGTTTGGGAATGCGACTACTGGCCGAGGCGTCGTGGGTGCGAGCGAGGGTGGCATTGGTGTCCAAGGCAATGCCAGTGAGGGCCAAGGCGTCGTTGGGGTCAGTGCCACCAAGGCTGGAGTCGCGGGGCAGAGCCAGGGCCATGTTGGGGTGTGGGGAGAAACCATGGCGCCGTCTGGGGCAGGAGGAGAATTTCATAACAACGGCGGCGGGGACCTGATTCGTGCCGGGCCAGGGGGAATTTTTCGCGTGTCGAACAACGGCGATGTCTTTGTAAGAGGGCAGCTTATTGGTGCAACAGGACCGGAAGGGCCGCCCGGGCTACCAGGGCCCCCGGGGTCTCCAGGACCCCCAGGGCCTCCTGTACGTACTGTCGCGGTGTGTGGAGGTGGGAGTGGTCAGAGTAAGTGCAATTGTGCTGGGCGTGAAATTGCGCGTCAGATTGCTAGCCCTGCGACTCCAGGGTGCTCTGTGACCTCAGACACTGGTGCCTGTGGTATCCCGGTAGGAGCTGCCGGTGTATGTTGTGTCTGTGCACCATAGGCATGCGAGCCAGTCCTGCCGCCCTATACGCATATGTCCCGATTTGATCCCGGCCTAGAGGTCCCGACCTCGACGGTTGTGCCGAAGCAAGCCGCGGTGCCCGCTTCCCACGAGCGCCGTAGCGGCAACGCCATCCGCACAGTGCCGGACTCCTGCACCACGCATCGGAACGCCCGCTCACCACCTGTGCCCAGCGCGTTAGAGGAGACGGTGAAGGCATCCTCAGTAAGCACCAGGCCTGCCGCATTCTCCACCTGCCAGTGGTAGCCCGTGGTCGGATGCTCCGCATGCTGCCGTCCCTGGCGCTAGAGTATACCGGTCTCAATGCTGCACACGCCTCTGGCAGCGGCGCAGCGGTACCAGACTATCGTGCTATTGAGGGAGAATACGGGATTCGAACCCCGGGCCTCCGTCTTGCAGAGACCAGGTCTATGAGCCACCCCTTTAGGGTGGCGGCCCTGGGGGCCCTGGAGGGCCTGGGGGTGGCCCTGGAGGGCCTGGGGGCACTGGAGGTGGCTCGGGGGGTCTTGGCGGCCCTGGGGGGCCTGGAGGTCTTGGTGGTCCTGCCATGATTGTGCTTCTCCTGTGAACAGGACACCGCTCCCGACAATCCCGACATAAACATGCATCTCTCTGATGTGACTGCCGGACCATCATAGGTAAGGTGTATATTGAGCGAGAGCAGACACGATGTCAAACCCTTTTGCAAAGCGTGACCACGTGGGAGCATGGAAAGATGTCGTGGGACGTCCACGCGGTATCGTCTCTGGGCCTTACACCTGTATACCGGCTCGACATTGGATGCATAGAGAGGGACGTGCTGGGTACGACCTATGATTATGCCCAGGGCACTGCCGTGGCAGGTGCTCGTGCAACGGATCACACACTTGGTCTGGCGCCGTGTGCCGGAGCCCAGCCACCGCGTACGCGGGTCTCGATAGTCTCCCAGGGAGGTGACTGGCCTGACAGTTCGTCAGGTACAGGGTGTCCAGATGCCTGATATTGTGCCCCGGTTGTCCCAGTCAGTGCTGCCCTCACGCCCACTCCCGCGGGCGCGTCTGCCTGTTCGAGGCCCAGGCACACCGCCGCTTGTACGCGCGGGTGAAGGACAAAGCCCTGGATGACTATCGGAATTACCCTCAGAAGGCGAGTGGCATAGTCATGAGACGGCGCAGGGATATCGTGCAACTCCTGGGAGGGGCCATGCTCGGAATGCTGACATCGATGATTGATGACCCTGGCTTTCATGCCGCGTGTACGGCCTTGCCACGGGCCAGGTCCTCTCCGTCAGACCCTGCCGACGCCATAACCGTGTTCCTATGCGGAGACGTGATGATCGGGCGCGGGATTGATCACATCCTGCCATACCCCAGCGACCCACGCCTTTATGAACCCTTCATGAAAACGGCGCGTGGCTATGTCGAGCTTGCTATTAAGGTGAACGGCCCCATCCCCGCACCTGTCGGCTTCGCCTATATCTGGGGCGACGCCCTCGACGCCTTCGCCCGTCTGGCACCGGATGTGCGCATTATCAACCTTGAGACTGCCGTCACGACAAGTGATACGCCTTGGCCAGGCAAGGGCATCCACTACCGGCTACATCCCGCCAATATCCCCTGCCTGACAGCGGCGCACATCGACTGTTGCGTGCTGAGCAACAACCACGTACTCGACTGGGGCTATGCCGGACTGGCTGAGACGTTGGACACTCTAGGAAATGTGCAAGTGCAGACAGCTGGAGCAGGCCATAACCTGTCGGAGGCGGTGACGCCCGCCGTGCTGGAGGTAGCCGGGAAGGGCCGGGTGCTAGTCTGGGCTTTGGGAGCGGAATCCAGTGGTATCCCGCCGAGCTGGGCCGCGACACCGCACAGGCCCGGCGTGCATCTGCTCCCAGACCTGTCAGACACCACAGTGCGGGCGATTGCGGACGCCGTGCAAGCACACAAGCGAACCAGGGATATGGTCATCGTCTCCCTGCATTGGGGTGGCAATTGGGGCTATAGTGTGCCGTCGGAGCAACGGCGGTTTGCACAGCAGCTCATTGACGAGGCCAGGGTCGATATCGTCCATGGGCATTCCTCGCACCATCCTAAAGGCATCGAAGTGTTTCGAGGCAAACTGATTCTCTACGGGTGTGGCGATTTCCTCAATGACTACGAAGGGATTCGCGGCTACGAGGCGTTTAGAGATGATTTGACATTGATGTACTTCGTCACCGTGGAGCCCCGCACTGGCCTGCTCCAGCGCTTGACCATGATCCCGATGCAGCTCAAACGCTTGCGTCTCAATCGCGCCCCCACCGATGAGGCGTACTGGTTACGGGCCATACTGCACAGAGAAGGGCGCAGGTTTGGGACGCGCGTGGTGTTACAAGAGGACAGTACCTTGACCCTGCAATGGCGCTGAGACAACGGCAACCTGTCGTAGCCTGCTGGAACCAGCCGCATGATTCAGGTACACACCACCCACTGCACAAGACGATACCGGCGTGAACTGCCACGCGCCAGATGAGAGTTCCCTGGCCTTCTTTGGTCCGAATGTTTCCAGCTGCATGAGTTCGCTCAACTAATGACAAAGCGATTTTGGGCGCCGGTAAAGCGCTACCGTGGCACGCGCGTCACCTGCGTTACCAAAAAGCGGCAACAGTAGGATGCTTTATGCATTGGAAACCTGTGCTATGCTTCTTCCAGCCCACCACGGTAAATAGCCCGAAGCTCGAGGAAGGAGTCGCTGGATAGAGTCGCTGGATGGAAGGGTCTGCAGAACAACGGCGCGACGAGGTCGAGGCAGCGCAATAGAGCGCGGTGGAAGCAGTGCGCGAGATGGCTGAGAGGCAACGGTAGCAGGGGGAAATCGCACGTCAAGCGCAACGATGGTTACATGATTGTGCTCCCGTCCGCCTTGAGGCTTGCCTGACATGCCACAAAGAGCGCACATTCGCTTGCGGCTCACGCAGCACAAGCGTGATGACGATCTCTTCCACGGCCGCCAAGACGCTGACCGGGACCGCCAGATGGAAGAGCCAGGCCGGGCCGCCAGCGAAGAGCACCATGGCACTGCCACCGACTACGAGGGCCGCGAGTTTCACGCCCCACGTGTGATAGCTCGTCAAGCTATGAAATTTCCCGAAGGCCACGAGTGGCGGGAGCACGCAGCTCGCGAGTACGGTGTACAACCAGGCACTCTCATGACGCACAATCGCTGGCCAGAGCCACCACGCCCCCAGAGGCAGGGTGATGTAGAGCACACCATCGCTCACGCTATCCATGGTGGCACCCAGGGCAGACGTCTGCCCGAGCCGACGCGCCAGAACGCCGTCGAGGACATCCGAGGCAAACGACGCCGCGGTGACGATGAGGAAGACGTACGGATAGCCATACCAGGCGAGCAAGAGCAACACTGGCACGGTCGCCAGGCGACACCCGCTGATCAGATTCGGTATGTGCCTCATGTCACTGCCTCCAAGGACCTTATATGCAGTATGCAGCCATAGGACAGTTCCTTTTCCTGCTTCTGGTGGCGAACGGTGCTCCCATCATCGCCCGTGACCTCCTCAAAGAGCATTTGAATTACCCCATCGATGGGGGCAGGACATGGTATGATGGACGACCGCTGTTTGGCCCGGCCAAAACGGTGCGTGGTCTCCTCGCTGCAGGTATCGCCACAGGATGTGCCGCACCGTTGGTAGGACGCCCCATCCTCCTCGGCGTGCTCCTCGGCCTCTGTGCGATGGGGGGCGATCTGCTGTCGAGTTGCATCAAACGCCGGCTCGGGATCAAGAGTAGTGAGCGTGCGTTAGGACTGGATCAGAGTTTCGAAGCGCTCGGACCGGTGCTCGTGTTGCAGACGTCCTTTGCCTTCCAGGCCGTGGACATCGTCATCGTGGTGCTCGCCTTTTTTGTCTTGGAGATTGGGCTTTCCCGAGTCCTGTACCGTCTCCATATCCGCGACCGCCCCATGTAATACTCCTCGGGTCCTACGCAGGTGATGGACGGTGCTTTCGGGTAGGTGGGACAGGAGAATTAAGGTTGCCTCGGGGGGATCGTCTCACAGGCTTTCTCCAGATTTCGCCGCTCTGGCGAACGCGGTGCTCTTACCTCCTCTTTGGCCGATTCTATCTCGTAGCGATGGATTTGTCATTGTGGATGTCAGAACCTGCACACCGAGCGCTCCTCTGGGGCGTGGATCGTCCAGGGCGTCCATTTCCATGGCACGCCCAGAGGTGCCTCGCAGTCGTCTCAGGTCGGGGGTTGCCGTACATCACGATGCACCCGCCCCTGGAGAGGAGGTATATTTTGCTGCGACAAGCCGTGGTCGCGGGCGAGATGACGAACGGGGAGCTAGAGCAGTGGGGGAGTATGCGAAAATGGAGGAACAACGCGACTCGGGAACTCTGGCGCGCGCTGCGGGATCTCATTAGTCAGCTCAATGGCGGCTGAGGCTGCAGTAGTCACAGGAACAATTGACGTATGTATGGCTATCGACATAATGGTAGAGGGATTCCGGTGGACAGGAGGCCGCGTATGCAGTGGTATGGTCTTGGTGTCGTGGCGGTCTGGTGGATGGTCTTGGGGATACCTCTCGCAGTGGGGCAACCGCCATCGAGCCCAGGCGAGGCGGTGGGCGTAGGGCGAGACGCCTTTGTCCGGTACTGTAGCGCATGCCATGGGGAGGGTGGCCGCGGCGATGGGCCAGCCGCAGCCGTCCTCCAGCCCCCGCCAGCGGACCTGACGCGGATTGCGCAGCGGCGTGGGGGGCACTTCCCTGTCGCGGAGATTACGACCTACATTGACGGTCGGCGTGGCATCCGGGCGCATGGCAGTCAGGAGATGCCGGTCTGGGGCGAACGCTTTGGGCAGATGCTGGAGGGTGACGCCCTCGGCGAGGGCGTCACCCAGAGTTATCTCCAGTGGCTCGTGGAATACCTCCAAACCATTCAGCAATAAGGATGGAGGCATGGCCCGCCAGCAGCCAATGCATCCCTGTGCAGGAGCAGATGATCCGCGTCGAGACCACGACGTCGCGTCTTCGACAGAGGGAACGTCTCATAGCCACCCCAGGCGCTCCATCATACTCCAAGGGACAGCGTTTGCTGGTATTGCCGTGTGTATTACGGCGACGTATCTGCTGCTCGTAGGGGTCTCCATGTTTTTTGAAGAGCGTCTCATCTTTGTCCCCTCCCGCTACCCCAACGGTAATTGGCACCCGGCAGGGCTGCAGTGCGAGGATGTGGCATTTGAGACCCATGATAGTGTACACCTCCACGGGTGGTATTGCCCGGTGCCGCGTCCACGCGGTGTCTTCCTGATGCTTCATGGCAACGCCGGAAACATCACGCACCGCGTAGACCGCATCACAGCGTGGCAGCGGCTCCTCAACGTGTCAGTATTCGTGTTCGACTATCGTGGATACGGGCGGAGTACAGGGCAACCCAATGAGCCGGGCGTGTATAGCGACGCCCGGGCAGCGTACCTCTGGCTAACCGCTGACAAGAGCATTGCCCCAGACGACGTGGTGTTCTTTGGGGAATCGCTTGGCGCTGCTGTCGCACTCCAGCTCGCCACAGAGGTGCCACCCCGTGCCCTGATCCTCGAAAGCCCCTTTACATCCGCGGTAGAGATGGGGCAGCGCACGTTCCCGTGGCTTCCCGTACGGTGGATCATGCGGAACCGCTTTGCCTCCATTGAGAAGATCGGACGCTACTACGGGCCGCTTCTGATTGTCCATGGCACGCAGGATACGCTCATCCCGTTCACCATGGGCCAGACGCTCTTCGACCGTGCCAACGAGCCGAAAAGCTTTTATGCGGTGGTCGGTGCAGATCACAACGATGTTGCATTAACAGGCGGTCGTCTCTACATGCAGGCAATCGATGCCTTTCTCCGAGTAACAGGCAAGTGAGCCGCAGAGCGCGTGTAGTGCAGCCAAAAGGCGGCGCGCATGCGCTTGTGCGTCGCACCCTCGAGAGTGCCCAGCAACTTCTCCAGGACATACATAAACGAAAGGAGAGATCATGCTGTACACCCTGTGGTGCGCACAGACGAAGGCAACGGGATTTTACTGCTTGAACATGGCGAACTGCATGATCCGTGTCCTGTGGAGGGGTGTGCGGGGCACTGCAGTTGGCGCATCGTGGAGGCCTGTCCTATGTGGTCGGCAGTGTGCAGCCGCAACAACACGTCCGCCCGTCAGCCAGGGGCGAGGATGCCTCCTGGCGGCAGCGGGAGCCGAAGAGCCCATTATCCTTCAGGGGGTGTGCTCACTCTTCCCTTTCCCATGCTTTCCCTCGGCACAATTTCGTTCACAATGAGGGACTTGCCTCTCACAATTGACCCACGGCCGGAAGCGGGGTAAATGGGTAACAGAGTCGGAAGGTATTCCCCTCCTCCTATGGGAGGTAGGATAGGCAAACTGAAGAGTCACCACCGCAAGGCGAACGCCACCGGATAGACGTGAGATAGAGACGGCTGACAGGGCGAGAAGGCGCCCCGAGGGCGGGGCTCATTGGGGGCTCAACCTCCACACGCGCGGCTGTCCGGTGCGTCTCCGCCCCAATCCTCTCCATGCCCAATATCGTATAAGCTTGAAGCAAGAGGAGAAGAAAGCTTCCGCAGCGAGCGCATGTGGGTACGTTCGTTGCTGGCACAATAGACACACACCTCTCCCATACTTTCATTGTGATGCCCCTCACATGCCGGATTGGTACAGGGCACATCGAGCATAATACCGCAGTGGGCGCATTTCTTGGGCAGGCACGCCTCTTTCTGCATCCTGGCACGCTTGGTCCTAGGGGCAGGCGATTGGCTCATCACCCCTCTCCTGGAGGCAGATCATCCGTAGAGCCACTGGTCTTGGCGATCTGCCGGAAGGTCGCTGCACACGCGTCGCAGCCCGTTTCAATGACTGTCAGAAAGCAGACCTCGGCATTGATCGCGCGCAGCAGGGCAGCATACGCATTGATGAAGGTGTTTCAGAGCTGTGGATTTCATCTCAGACTAACACTCCAAACTCATATCGATTGATGAAGAGGCCAATCACCAAATCATGCATGCGTTCCGTCTTCGAAAAACAGAGCGTCCGGCGTACTAACCGCTTGATCC
>JBMDXC010000025.1:0-12367 GCA_048594805.1 Candidatus Entotheonellaceae bacterium
CTTCAACCCGGTCAATAGCCATATAGTACGGCCGCACCCACGACTTAACCTCCGTGTCGAGGATGCGATCGAAATTCCACTTGGCAGCAATGGCATCGAAGTCCGTACCATCGTGGAATTTCACCCCCTGGGCGAGATGGAAGACCCAGGTCTTACCCCCATCCTGGACCTCCCACGAGGTCGCTAACTCGGGAACCACCTTCCACTCGGGCGGTGGGGTCATGGTGAGGAGGGAGTTAAAGATGTTGTTCCAGACCCAGAAGGTGAAATAGCCGGGGGCAGGGCCCTGGTTGGCATTAAAAAACGTCATATCGCCGGGCATGGCGAGGCGCAGCGTACCACCAGGCTTAGGCTGCTGGGCCCAGCCTGGAGCTGACCAGCATACCAGGGCTACGAGAAGGCTGAGAAGCACAAGCCAACGTCTCTGCATATGAATCTCCTTTGGTTTGAGCCTAGACAAGGGGAGGGCAGGCAAAGCACCCACCCCGGTGGCGCGCTGTTACTTCTCTAGCCAGGTCGTGCCGAACGGCATCAGTGCCGCGATGTAGAACGGATAATTTTTGACATTGTCGCGGTATGCCTGGAAGAAGGGATAGCCGGTCACGTTCACCCAGTACAGTTGGTCAGCAATCAAGCGCTGGATGTCGGCGCTGATTTTCCTCTGTTCTGGTTCATCCAGCGTGCGTCGCCACTGCAGCACCATCTCCTCCAGCTTGGGATCGTTAATGCCCACGTAATCCGACTGCTGGCCCTTGAAGAAACTAACCGAGCGCTGGTTGATATCGCGCAGGTTCGCAAAGCTGGAGATCGCCATGTCAAAGTCGTGCTTGACGAGCACACGATCGACAAACGCCGTAGAGTCCACCACATTGATCTTCGCCTCAACACCGATTTTGGCCATCTGCTCCTTGATCAGCGCCGCCACATCGGCAAAGGTCACGTCCTGATTATTGGTGAGGATGGTAAATTTGAATGGGTTCTTGCTGTCAAAGCCGAGTTCTTGCAGCAGGCGTTTGGCCTCGTCCGGCTTGTACGGATACATCTCGTTCAGGTTAACCGCGTCGGGCACGCCAGGCGGCACCACACTCACCAGCGGGTGGGCGCGGCCCTGAAACGCCACCCTGGCAATTTCCACACGATTGAGTCCATAGCCCCCAATAGCACGCCGCGCCCGCACGTCATCAAAGGGTTTGACGCGCATGTTCAGTAAGCCGATGGTGGGGGCCATTTCTGGCCCGGTGACGACTTTGAGGCCCGAGCTTTTTTCGAGCAGGGGCACTTGCTGCATCGGCACCCGCATAATAAAGTCGATCTCCCCCGCCCGCAGCGCCGTGCTGGCCGTCAGGGGATCTTTCATAATACGGAATTCGAGGGTGTCGATGTAGGGGAACCCCTTCCTAAAGTAGTTAGGGTTCTTTGCCAGGATCACGTGCTTACCGGGGATCCACTCTTTAAAGATATAGGGGCCGGTGCCAACGGGATTGCGTAGCCAGTCCTTGCCGTAGGTCTCGAACGCCTTGCGGGAAATCATTGGGATACCCTGGAAGTATCCAGCGAGGGCAGTGAGAAGCGCGCCAGAGGGTTCCTTCATGCGGACGCGCAATGTGTACTTGTCAACAACCTCGACCTTGTCAATCCCCTCGTAGTACGGTCGTACCCACGATTTGACTTCTGGGTCGAGGATGCGGTCGATATTCCACTTCGCCACCTCAGCATCGAAATCCGTGCCGTCGTGGAATTTGACGCCCTCCTCAAGGTGAAAAACATACGTTTTGCCGCCGTCCAGCACCTCCCATGACTTCGCCAGATCAGGCACGATTTTTAACTCTGGCGGTGGGGTAATGGTCAGGAGCGAGTTCCAGATGTTGTTCCCAGTCCAGAACGCCGGGCCTCCTGGGGCAGGACCCTGATTGGCATCATAGAAGGCTGGATCCCCTTCCATCGCGAGACGTAACGTCCCGCCATATCGGGGCTGCTGCGCCCAACCCGGGCCCGTCCATAGCAGAACCATTACGAGTAAGCTGAACCATACCAGCCAACGCGTCTTCATATGGGCCTCCTGTGCACGTGAACTTTAAGCCATGTACCATGCGCTTACAGCACAACCGGGGAGGTACCCTAACCAGGCGCCAACTCTCACTACCAGCTCTCGTCTATACCCGAATCAGGCAGCGACGGCTCACACCAGCTCTCGTCTGTACCCTGTTGCTTTGTCGTATCCAGCTGCTACCCTATGTCTTACATTTTCAGGCGCGGGTCAAGCGCATCGCGCAAGCCATCGCCGAAGAGGTTAAACGCCAGCACTGTGAAGAAAATCGCCACCCCTGGGAAGAGACAAATCCACGGGTTGATTTCCAGGATCATCAGACCGGCTTTCAAATCCCAGCCCCAGCTCGGCGTAGGGGGCTGTGTCCCGAGTCCCAGAAAGCTCAAAGAGGCTTCAGCGATGATTGACGTCCCAACGCTCAACGTCGAAGTGACAATGATGGGCGCCATGCAGTTCGGCAGAATATGCCCCCACAGTAAGCGCGGATCGCGTACTGCCAGGGCTTTGGCGGCCTCAATGTACGTGAGGGCTTTGATAGAGAGTACGCTGCCGCGTACGATGCGCGCGTAGATGGGGATACGGACGATACCGAGGGCAATCACCACATTGGTGGTGCTCGGTTCCAGGATGACCATGACGACAATGGCGAGGAGAAAGATCGGGAACGCCAGCATGATGTCCATGAGGCGCATGATCATGTTATCGAGAAAGCCACCGTAAAACCCGGAGATGACCCCCAGCGGAATGCCCGCGCAAATTGGCAGTATGAGCGACAGCACCCCGACATAGAGCGCCACCCGACTGCCGTAAATGACCCGGCTCAGCATGTCGCGCCCGAGCATGTCCGTCCCCAATGGATGCTGCCAGTTGGGCAGCGACATGGGCACGCCGCTACCGGTAGCCGTAGGCTCATAGGGCGCCAGCACGTCTGCCAGGATGGCGGTCAGCACGAGCACGACAATGAGCCCCATGCCAACGAGCGCAGTGCGTTTGCGCCACAGTTGCCGCCAGGCCATTGCCTGCAGACTCTGCCCCGCAGCGACCGGCTGTGCTACCTTCACCCCCTGCTCAAGACTGATCGCCTCGCTCACGGTCTGCTCCTTTCACAGAGAGCCTTGCTCCATGGACGGCCCTAGGGTTTCCATGCCAGGCCATTGCAGTCCTGCTCTGGTTGGCGCGTCATGTGCCCTCTTTACCATACTGAATGCGCGGATCGATCACGGAATACAGCAGATCCACACTCAGATTGGCCAAGACAAACACCAGGGCTCCCACCAGGACAAAAGCCTGCACCTGGGGATAGTCCCGCTTGATAATGGCGTCCACACCAAATGACCCAATGCCTGGCATGGCAAACAGGGTTTCAACCACGATCGCCGCACCAATTAAAAATCCCACCTGTAAGCCGATTACCGTCACCGTGGGGATGAGGGCATTTTTCAGGGCGTGCCTCAGGACCACCACCCAATCACTGAGCCCCTTGGCGCGCGCTGTCGTGACATATTCCAGCCGTAGAACCTCGAGCAGGCTGGCCCGCACCAGGCGTGTCAAGAGGGCGGCCCGGGGCAGACCCAGGGCGATAGTCGGTAACAGCATATGGCGCAGATTTTCAACCGGATTGTCCCATAAATTGATATGCCCCGCGACCGGGAACCATCGTAGCGTCAGGGCAAAGATGAGGAACAGCAGCACACCGAGGAAAAACTCCGGAATTGACACCCCCGCCATGGCCACCAGCATGGCGCTGTAATCCTTCCACGAGTTCGGCCATACCGCCGCAATGATCCCGGCTGGGAAGGCAATGAGGAGGGACACCAGCATAGATAAGATGAGGAGTTCGAGGCTCACAGGCAGGCGGTACAGGATATCAGCCAAGACCGGTCGATTGCTCAGGATGGAACGTCCCCAGTCCCCACGCAGCAGCAGGATGAGCCACTTACCATACTGCACCACCATAGGTTGATCGAGTCCTAACTCATGTCGGAGTTTCTCGGCGTCTTCAGCGGAGTAGGTTTCCCCCATCATGTTGGTGACAGGATCACCCGGGATGAAGTGCATCATCAAAAAGACGATAAATGTCACACCGAGCAGCGTTGGGATTAGGAGCAGCAAGCGACGCAGGAGATATTCTCGCATAGCGTGCCCGTCCTTGGTCGGGATAGAGAGTCTCTTATCATAGTCACCCTGCCATAGTAGCAGGGTGCTACACAGATGGAGCGTGGCAACGCCCCCCAGATACCAGCGGTTCTCCAGCCTCTGTGAGAGTGGCAGCAGTCTACCGAAGTCCGGATAGGAAGTCAATGTGCCTGCCGCCTCTCTGCACCCTCAAAGCCATGACCTCGGAGGGCTGTCTCGTAGCTTTTCCTTTATTAGATTGCAAACACTTTAGTGTTATGAATGACAAAAATGTCGTTTGTCTCTGATGCCGGTACACTGACAATTTTGGTCCTCTCTTTAAGGGCACATATGGGCAGCGTAGTAATAACGTGAGGAATGTGCTAGGATAGAGCACGATCCTCGGGAGAGAGTCGTCTTATGTCATAGCATAAGGAGATACATATGCACTATCTGAATCGAGTGGTTGTACAGCTAGTAGTTCTCGTGTGGGTGGTCGGGCTCATGCTGGTCGGTTGTGGCAGTGACGATGCTGAGGACGATGTGTCAGGCAACTACCGGGGGACCATTCAGGATAGCCTGGTGGGTTCCGGGACTATTACCGCCACGCTGGCGGAGGACGATGGCAGGGTCACTGGGACGTTCCAGACCAGTTTTCCGCAGGGGAATGGCGGGGGTAATGTCTCGGGATCGCGGACTGATAATGCCCTCACGCTGACCGTCATCCCAACGGTGGCGACGGTCTGCCCTGTGAATGTGACCGCCACGATCGACGGCGATGAGATTAGGGGTACGTATGCAGCGTTTAGCTGCTCCGTGGCAGAAACCGGGAATTTTACGATGACGCTGCAGGATTAAGCGGAGAGGAATTTTAAAAGGCATTTTGCCGGATAGACTTTCAGCATTGCTGCCTGGCAGCTCAGGCGCACACCCTCTGGAGCCCCACTGGCACACCTCGGCGCCAGGTGGCGCACGGCGCTGCATGGATCTTCCCTCACGGGGCACTGCCTATGCAGTGTCCCGTCCAGCCGACGGTAGTGGCAGGAAAAATGGCGGCTTATCGCGCTTCCCGGGCTGGTTTTCCCGTTGGCCTTTATCCACCATGATATTACCCAGCACATCGAGACTGATGGCGGCCCGATACAGAGGTACGGGGGCCGGGCCAGCCACATTGGTACCATCAATCAAAAAATTGCTGCCGTGGCAGGGACACTTAAAGCGTTCCTCACTGGCGAACCAGTTGGGAGTACACCCGAGATGGGTGCAGATGGCAATGAGCGAGTACATGCCGTCGTTGTTGCGAATCATCCACACTCGTTGGGCATCCTTAAAACGGGTGCTGACCTCCACGACTTGATAATCCCCCGGTTTCCCGGCCTGGAACAGCGGCGAGGGTTCGTACAGAATACGGGGAAAGAAAAACCGTAGCGTGGCCAGGACAATACTCACCCAAAATGCTGCAAAACTTCCCCAGCCAACAAAGGCCAGCAACCGCCGGCGGGTCACAGAGTGACCTACCTCGGGAGTGTCTGTCGTGTGCATGCGTTCTACCTCCATTGGTGCGCTGCGCCGCGCTCAAGTGACGCATGTGCATGGCCACGGGAGCTACTGATCGTCTAGCCCATACTGCGTGAGCTTGCGGTACAGCGTTTTGCGGTCAAAGCCCAAAATGCGGGCAGCCAGCGTTTTGTTACCCCCGACTGCAGTCAATACATGGTGAATATAACGGCGCTCCACCTCTTCCATAGGGACCAGTTCAGTGGGGTTGTCACTGCCAATGAGGAGGTGGGGCTTACAGTACGTGCGGATCTTGTCAGGCAGATCTTCGACCACAATGCGTTCGTAGCAGGTCAGGGCGACAGCGCGTTCGATGGCATTGCGCAATTCCCGCACATTGCCAGGCCAGGCATACTCTAGCAGCTTGGCGGCTGCGCCCTCAGAGATCCCGGTCACAGCCTTGCCACTCCGCGTGGCGCAGCGCGCCAGAAAGTGCTGGGCCAGCAGGAGAATATCTGTGCCACGGACGCGGAGCGGCGGCACTTCGAGTGTGATAACGTTGATGCGATAGAATAAATCCTCCCGGAAGCGTCCTGCTTCCACGGCAGCTTCCAGATCCCGATTGGTCGCCGTGAGTACCCGCACGTCTACGGCGATTTCCTTGTTACCGCCGACAGACCGCACTGCGGACGTCTCCAGCACCCGCAGGAGTTTCGGCTGGAGGTCGAGCGGGAAGTCGCCGATTTCATCGAGGAACAGCGTGCCGGCATCGGCCTGGAGAAACAGCCCTTGACGCTCCGTGCGCGCGTCGGTAAAGGCGCCACGGACATGCCCGAACAGCTCGCTCTCCAGGAGCGTCGGTGGCAAGGCGGGGCAGTTGATCGGGACAAATGGGCCGTGCATGCGCCGGCTGTGCTTATGCAGTGCCTGGGCTACCAATTCCTTGCCCGTGCCGCTTTCTCCAGTGATCAGCACCGCGGCTTCGGAGGCCGCCACGCGTGTCAGTTGCTGGTAGAGGCGCTGCATCGGGGGACTGTCACCAATGATCGCGTCAAAGCGCTGGCTCTGCGCTAGCGCCTCGCTGAGTGTCTTGACCTTATCCTGTAAGGCACGGTGTCGCACGGCCCGTTCGAGCACCAGGGCCAGGGCATCCATGTCCACGGGCTTATTGACGAAGTCATAGGCGCCAGCCCGTATCGCCGCCATGGCAGTTTCCATGCACCCAAACGCGGTCAGGACGACCACCGGGATATCGGGCCGATTCGCCACGATGCGCTCGCACAGGCCGAGCCCATGCAACCCTGGCAGCTTCAAGTCTGTGAGGACAACGTCAAAGTCGTGCTGCCACTGCGTCAGGGCCTCTTCAGCCGTCGGACACCACACGGCTGTAAAACCGCGCAGCCGCAGGTCAGCCTCGAGCATCTCTGCCATACTACGATCATCTTCTACGATCAAGATGCGTCCGGCCATGGCTCCTCCTCCATGGGCACATAGATGGCCATGCGGGTGCCCCGCCCGGGTTGGCTGCACACGTCAATCCACCCACCATGATCCTGGACAATGCCATAGGCGATGGATAGCCCCAGACCCGTCCCATGGCCAACGTCTTTCGTGGTAAAAAAGGGATCGAAAATATACTGCAGGTCTGCGGCGGGAATGCCGACACCCTGGTCTGTGACTGCCCCACAGGCGTAGCGTTGTGCGGATGAGGCAAGACCTGGGGGTGGCTGGGCGGTGGTGCTGGAGACAGAGGTTTTAAGTTGCACACACATGTAGTTTAAAGCCTGGGCCACCTCGGCCAATTCATCGCGGGCCTGGACCTGCAGGGGGTGTTCCAGATCGCCAGCTCCCACACGTCGGGCCTTGTCGATCAGGGAGCGCATGGGTCTGCCAATCAGCGCGACACCAACAAGGAGGAGCAAACAGCCACTCAGCACAACTAACACGGAGCCTACCCCGAGTGTTTCGAGCATAGTTTGATAAACATAACGCTGCACGCCAGCCAGACTCTGGACGACCTCGATGACGCCAGACATCTCGCTGCCAACTGCCACTGGTGTGTATACAGAGAGCATCGCCTGGCCCTGGGTGTCACGCGTTGTAACTATTATCCTGTCGCCTCACAACAGGACAACATGTTGCTGCTGATCCACGCTGGCATGGTCGAAAGCCGTGGTCAGGCTCGCGAGAGGAATCCAGGAGAAGTGAAATCGCTGCGTACTCGCATTGGTATCCTCGAGCAATTGTAAGACACGCGCCTGTCCATATGTCTGCCACGCATCGGCCAGCATACTCCCGATGATCTGCCCAAGGAGAAGGCCATCCTGTGCCATAGTGCTCTGGAATGTGTCCACCTCACGCTGCATACGGAGGTATCCAGCAATAGACAAGATCAAGACCGTGACCGCCAGAACAACGCACACAAGTTTTAACGTAAGCTTCATGGTCAGCACCACACACCGCTGTAGAGGAGCCATACCGTAGTGCTGTCCTCTGCCAGGGCTCTGAGACGTTCTATGTCATTGCCATACAAAATCCTGCAAGTTTCATGCCTGGCACCGCAGCTCTGCTGACGGCTCCAGCATCGGCATGCCCCTTGCAATACATCTATCGGAAGCTGAGCCGGATCAACGCAGCAGCTCTGTGCGCATACAAAGATGCTGGTCTGAACCGTGATTACCGGAAGGATTTCTCAGTGTAGCATTTTGCCTCGTGGTGGCAAAATGCTACGTAGCAGCCCTCCTCCAAATCGCTTCCGTTATCTCCAGCACAGAGATTACCAAGCCCACATGCATGATCAATGGCAGTCGCGTCGAGCCGTAGGTAGCTTTCTTAAAGCCACTGTCTGCCGCCATCTCGATTGGCTCCGGCGGTCCTTTTGGTCCGGCCCACCTCCTCCTGACAGACGTCCTGCAGTCGATCCACACCGATAGCGCGCAGCGCAGCCAACGCCTGTACCCGGTAGGCGATAACGCGGCGCGCCTCATCGGCGTGGTGACGCGCTCGACCTTGCAACAACTACCTGCCCACTTCACAAAGCCATGACAGTCGCCAGCTGGCGGAGATCGTGCAGGCGCATCCCGTGGTGGCGTATCCAGACGAACCATTGCGTGTCGTCGTCGACCGAATGGCCGCGACTGGGCTGACGCGGCTTCCCGTGGTCACCCGTAACAGTGCCGGCACGCTCCTCGGGATCGTCTCCTTGCGTGACCTGTTGCAAGCGCGCGTGCGCAATCTGGAAGCTGAGCAACGGCGGGAGCGCCTCCTCCCGGGACGGCTGGCTTTTCCACGGCGTTTCGCCAGCCGCCCTAAGCTCCAGCAGGGAGAGCATGCCACCACGTAGTAATCTCAACGCTGTTGTAGAACAGTTTTCCCAGTATGACCTTTCTCGTGGCCTTCCCCCCGTGGTACACTTGGCAACCCGCCCCATCCTGGGACGGCTGACCAGATCGCGCGGCGCCGCGCTGCGGGCGCGGGAGGAGCCGTGGACAGAAGTGCGTGAAGGAGGCTCCGCATGGCAGAGGAAGAAATTCGTGTAGGTCTTATCGGCGCAGGTGGAAACGTCCGTAACCGCCACATCCCTGGCTTTCGCAAGGTCGAAGGGGTGCAGCTTCTTGGGGTGGTCAATCGCAGCCGCGAGTCGAGTCATCGTGTGGCAGAGCAATTCAACATTCCCCGGATTTATGACAACTGGCAGGAATTGTTGGACGACGATACGATTAACGCCGTCTGCATCGGGACCTGGCCCTACATGCATCGCTCGCTCACCCTGGCGGCGCTGGAGAAGGGCAAACACGTGCTGACCGAGGCCCGCATGGCTTCTACAGCCCAGGAGGCCCGAGACATGCTGGCTGCATCGCAGAGCCGGCCGCATTTAGTGTGTCAGTTGACGCCGACGTCCACGACTTACAAGATAGACAGGGTTCTGCAACGCTTGATCGGTGAAGGGTTTCTCGGCGAGTTGCTATCAGTCGAATACCAGGCCCTCCAGAACCGCTTCGTCGATCGCGGTGGCCCTTTACACTGGCGTCATGATTCGAAGCTGAGTGGGTATAATACCCTGAATATCGGTGCCGCCTATGAGTCCATGATGCGCTGGGTGGGCCGAGGCAACCGGGTTATGGCTATGACTAAGATCCACGTGCCGTACCGGCATAATGAGCGTGGTGCGGTCACCTCCGTCAGCATTCCCGACCATGTAGATATCATGTACGAATTGGCCAACAACGCCCAGGTCCACATGCGCATGAGCGCGACTACCGGGCTGTCCACGGGCACGCAGATATGGTTTTACGGCACCGAGGGCACCATTCATGTAGATCAACAGCAAAACATCTTCGCCGGACGCCGCGGCGACACCCAGCTTTCTGCAGTCCCCAACCCTCCGGAGGAGCAGGCCTACTACCGGGTGGAGGAAGAGTTCACCAACGCCATTCGCGGCAAGGAGGAAATCACCATGGTCCCCTTTGAGACGGGCGTGCATTACATGGAGTGGACCGAAGCCGTGATCCGCAGTGCCCAAACCGGCCAGGCGATCTACCTGCCGTTGTGAGCACTCACGCCGTGGCATCTGGGGCAAGGACGAATGTCGCAATGCGACTGTTTATAGCAGCTTTTATGCTGATCCACGTAGTCTATCTGCACAACGCTCTTGCCCGTCCGTTGATGATTGGCCAGGCAGTCACCAATGTCGGGGATGTCGGAGAACATTACCCCCTCTTCTTCATCGAGAAGAGTCACCATCCCGAGAATATCGCCGTCGTCTATACGAGGCTCGATACGGACTGCCGCGTGCTCCCGGATCGCGAGCACGGCTTCCTGCCCACACTCGACTTCTACTGGCTGCTGGACGCAACACACTATAAGCCTATGGCAGGACCGCTCAAAATAGGCACCCGCAAACGGCTTCAGTTCATCGACACCCATGGGTCACAGGGCGATCCGGCATCATTTACCGTGCGCACTAACGACCTGTCCCGCGTGCAGCATGATTTACAGAGTCCGACTGTGCAGATCAAGGCTGAGCGCCAAGGTGCGGCCTGCGTGGCCACCGCCTCTATGACCCTTGGTCCTTCCAATGACCATGCGACAATAAAGATAGAGTCCGTCTCCACCAGGACCGAACCAATCACGCTGCTCAAGAAAATGCGGGCAATGGTGGATCCGGACGCCATCCAGATTTATGCCGTGACCGTGAAGGGCACAGACGTCGCGACCGGCCAGCCGATCGAGCGCACATACGATGGAGCCAAGTGACTGTTTCCACGGGTAGAGCACGCGATACACTGCGCTCCATCGACTGTGCAGACATTGTGACTGATATCTGATATAAAAAAGATTTAGGGTCAGGTAGTCGTGCATGAGCCCACAGAGAAGACGTAGGGAAGGCGCGTCTGTGACTACACCAACAGTTTTTATCAGTTATAGTCACCGAGATGAAATATGGAAGGATCGGCTGATCACTCAGCTCGGTGTGCTCCAACAGCAAAGTATCCTTGAGCTATGGCACGACCGCCGTATTGGTGCCGGGGCAGATTGGTATCAGGAGATCTGTCAGGCGATGCAGGCCGCTGACGTCGCCGTGCTCTTGGTCTCAGCGGATTTTCTTACCTCGTCATTTATTCTGCGTGAAGAAGTCGCGCGTCTTCTGACCCGGCGGCAGCAGGAAGGCCTCCCTATCGTGCCAATCCTCGTCAGACCTTGTGCCTGGGAGGAAGTGCCCTGGCTTGCCCGTATGCAGCTCCGTCCCCTTGATGCCCGACCCTTATCAGCCGGCAATGAGCATCAGATTGAAACCGAACTGACGGCCATCGCGAAGGAAATTGCTGCCCTGCTTCGGCGTGCAACGCCAGAAACCACGGTTGCTAATGGACAGGAGACAGATGCCACCCCAGCCGCAACGTATGTCAACCCGAGACCAGTGGAAACAGTGGGGACAGACCGGTGGCGTGCGGATCAGCCAGTGCGGTACTCGGGCCAGACTAAGATCGCGGTCTGCAGCCGTTTGCTGGCAGACTGGCCGCAGCTCGCCGATTACCTGGACGTGCCATTGCCGGACCGCGCCCGCTTTGACAGAGGCCGGGAGCCGCAGGGCGTCTGGGAGTGGCTTGAAGCCCGTGGACGTCTCGCGGATCTGGCCGGAGCGCTGGCGGCGATTGGTCGCGACGATCTGGTGGAGGTCTTGCAGTCCCGCCCTCGCTAGACCTACCGGAGCCGCCAGCGCCTAGCCCGGTGGGTCCGCATGTCGAGGCGCACAGACGCTATTACCACGAGTGCGTGGCGCGATGGTCGGACGAGCGCTATGTCCTGGATAAGCGCTTCGTGCAGCTCACCCTGCTGCTGGATCACGGGGAAGATGCACCAGGGCCACGCTGGCAACGCGGCAGCGAGACGTTGCACGACCTCGGAGAGGTGTTAGCGCAGGTGCCGGAGCCAGCTGTGGTGGTACTTGGGCCGCCAGGGACCGGCAAGAGCACGCTGCTCAGGCATTATGAGCTGGACTGTGCCCAGGCGGCACTCGCCGGGCAGGCCGGAGACGATCTCAGCCAGACACCTTTGACGTTCTTCGTGTCCCTCTACGACTACAAACCTGCCAGTGCCACTGCCTCCCTGCCGCTCCCCCAGGGCTGGCTCGCGGCGCAATGGGCCGCACGCTACCCTGACCTTCCAGAGCTCGACGTCCTGCTGCGGGAGCAGCGTCTGACCCTG
>JBMDXC010000250.1:0-1751 GCA_048594805.1 Candidatus Entotheonellaceae bacterium
CAGTGGTCGGGAGCGCCATCAGAAGCGCCATGGCCACGCAGATCGCAGGTGATCACGGACTGCCGCGTGCGAAAAAAGTCCACTTGTGGCTGCCAGTCCTCGTGGCTACACGCATACCCATGCACAAAGACCAGCGGCGGGTTGCCGTCCCCTTGGCGCTCATAGAAGAGTCGTATGCCTTGCAGTTCCAAGTATGGCATCTGCCCTCCTGTTATCTTGTCTGACACCTAACGCTGCGCCTCAGCCGCGCCTGGAAGCGGGAGCGCAGCGGACGCTGGAAGGCGTCGGCTGCAGGCGGTTGATACTTATTGAGGCCCCTCCTCAGCATACCCCGGTGGTATGCTGATAGTAGGAAAGTAACTAAGGAGAGGAGGAGACCTCATGCAATTCTACACCAAGCAGCATCAAACGTATTGCGGGATCGACCTGCACGCGCGGACGATGTATGTCTGCATCCTCAACCAGGCTGGCGATATTCTGGTACACCAGAATATGAAATCCAGTCCGGATGCGTTGCTTCGGACCATTGCCCCGTATCGTGACGATATCGTTGTCGCTGTCGAGTGTGTCTTTACCTGGTACTGGCTGGCTGACCTCTGCGCGCGCGAAGGGATTCCCTTTGTCCTCGGGCACGCGCTGTATATGAAAGCCATCCATGGTGGCAAGGCCAAAAACGACAAGATTGATGCGCACAAGATCGCCGTGCTCCTGCGTGGGGGCATGCTCCCGCAAGCCTATGTCTATCCGGCGGAGATGCGGGCGACCCGTGATCTGCTCCGGCGTCGGATGTACCTCACCCGGAAACGGGCCGAGCTGTTGGCGCACATCCAGAATACCAACAGCCAGTATAACCTGTCCGAGATTGGGAAAAAGCTGGCCTACAAAGCGAACCGCGATGGTGTGGCCGAGCGGTTCCCTGATCCCGCCGTGCAGAAGAGTATAGAAGTGGACTTGGCGCTGCTGGGGTATTATGAGCCGCTGCTCCGTGATCTGGAGTTGCATATCGTCAAAGCGGCGAAGCAGCACGACGCCCACACCCTGTATCTGCTCCAGACGGTGCCCGGGATCGGGAAAATCCTCAGCCTCGTCTTGTTGTATGAGATCCACGATATCCAGCGTTTCCCCAGCGTGCAGGATTTCGTCTCGTATTGCCGCCTCGTCAAGTGTGCCAAAGAATCGGCTGGCAAACGCTATGGGACAGCCGGCGCCAAGATCGGCAATATGTATCTCACGTGGGCCTTCTCGGAAGCGGCGGTGCTCTTTCTCCGGGACAATCCCGCCGGCCAGAAGTACCTGACCCGACTGGAGAAAAAACATGGCCAAGGCAAAGCATTGACGCTCCTGGCCCAGAAGCTGGGGCGTGCGGTCTATGACATGTTAAAACGCCAAAAGGCCTTTGATATGCCCAAGTTTCTCCAGGCGTAGTGAGCGGAGTGGGTGAGCCTGACGCCGAACTGGACGTGCACGGGGTGAACCTGAAAAACGTGCTCTGCCATGCCTGTCGCGCTGCGTCCGTGAACGCCTAGGAGCACATAGGCCATACCCCCTGAGCCCTCGGCGGTTGATTGGACACCCGCTCCGGCTCCGACATATGCGGCGATGGTCGCACAAGGATGACGTGGGCTGCCCCTCCCCCGAGCCTGAACCGAACTGGCGCACGGCAAACGTGCAGCCGCCCTGTTGAGGAGGACGGTATGAGGGTACCGATATGTTTCTAGGTCGCAGAGGCGCGGGCGTCTCTGCACTCGCCA
>JBMDXC010000251.1:0-9603 GCA_048594805.1 Candidatus Entotheonellaceae bacterium
GGCCTGCGCCAAGCACCTCCAGCACGTGCTGATGGTACTGCAACACGCTCGGCCGATGTCCAACGCTGATGGAGGTGATCTCTGCCGCGTGTAGCAAGCGATAGACATGCTCTTCATTTTTCACGTCTAGCGCACTGGTGGCTTCATCGAGCATCACGTACTGTGGTTGGGTCAGGAGCACACGGGCACAGGCCAGGAGCTGCTGTTCCCCCAGCGACAGGACATCAGCCCAGTCTAACTCCACGTCCCATCCCCCGACCCGGGCCGGGAGATCAGCCAGATGCACCTGGGCCAGCACGTGTCGCAAGGTGGCCTCGCTGACGGCCTGGGACGTCGCGGGGTATAGCACCTGCGCGCGCAGCGACCCCAGGATCATGTAGGGACGTTGGGGGAGAAAAAGCATTGTGTCGAGCGCTGGCCGGCGGATGAGCCCTGTCCCCTGTTGCCACAGGCCAGCAATCGCCCGCAGGAGGGAACTCTTCCCCACCCCGCTGGGGCCGACGACAATCAAGCAGGCTTGCGGTGGGAGATGCACCGACAGATGCTCTACCAATGTGCGTTGGGTATTGGGCGTCAGCACAGTGACGTCCTCGAGGGCCACCTGGGGGGCCGTCTCGAAGCGGATGCGTGTAGGCGCCACAGTATCGGCGGTCATGCTTTCGGTAAACGCTGCCAGACGATCGACCCCGGCGGCAAAGTTGGTGATCTGCTCAATCTGGGATACGATGAGGGATAACGCTCCATACACCTGCATGAAGGCAAAATTGGCCTGAGTCATATCCCCAAATTGAATCTGGCCCCTGAAGTACTGAGGAAACAGCATCAGATAGGGGAGGACTACCGGCAGATAGCGGTACGCTGTGGTTAAGAAGGACAGATTCCGCTGCCAGCCAATCAGCAGGTTATAATTCCGCAGTACCTGCCAGAAGCGACTGCGAATACGCTCAACTTCCTGTCTTTCCCCGCGGTAGAAGGCAATCGATTCGGCGTTGTCTCGCACATGGACGAGGGCATAGCGAAAGTCGGCCTCATAGCGCAACTGGTCGTAATTCAGACGCACCAGGCGACGCCCCATCAGTACGGTGAGGAGCGTGCCAATGAGAGAGTAGGCCAGCACGACACCCACGAGGAGGCGCGACTTGGCCCAGAGAATGCCAGCGAAAGACACCACGTCCATCACGGACCCCAGGAGAATCAGCAAAAAGCTCAAAGTGACGCGGGTGAAATTGCGGATATCCTCGCTGATGCGCTGGTCCGGGTTATCGATCTGTGCGGTGATTTCGATATCGTAGTAGGTGCGCCCCTGAAAATACCTACCCAAAAAATTGTCGGTCAACCATTCCCGCCAGCGCAGCCCCAAATAGGACTGCATATACTCATAGAGGGCGACTATCGGAATGCCCAGGAGAAATCCTGCAAAGTATACGCCCACAAACAGGTAAGCCCGGGCCTGATCCTTGTCCACCAGGGCATTGGTAAAAAAGTTACCGATATAGCTGAAAGCCACGTTAATCCCGGTGACCGCAATCGAGAGGAAGAGCACAAGCGCGAGCAACACCCACGGTTGCCAGCGCGAGCGCACATGGCGCCTAACCGCCAGAAAACCGCCTATGGGCAGCACCAGACCGGCGATCACGAGCAGCACACCTGGAGAGTCCCAGAAGCCGCGCAGCATGCCAGAGAGCCCCGGAGCAATGGTGTCCGTCAGCGTTGGGTTGAAGTGCTGCCCTGCGAGCGTGATCGCTGCCACGCACAGAAACAATAAGGTAAACACCCAGACCAGGAGCAGCACCATGAGGAGCAAGGTGATCCATCCCCCACCCCGCACCAGGGGATAGAAATAGGGCTGGGCGATGTGGACAAACTTCTTCCATAAGTGGCGATTTACAGGTCTCACATGGGCGGGCGATCCATCCCAGGTCATGCGGTGACTTCCTCGTTGGGGTGACTATGCTGACCTTCTGGCAAGCAGTCGTGTGCCCGTGCTCGCCCATGGGACAGTGCATGCAACAGGGCGATCTGGAGCCATATCTCCTCGTCTAGATTATCTCGAGGGCGACGGCCTGCACGACATCCGGGCCACCGAGGCTGGCTGTCGATACAGCAACCGTTCAGGGTGGGTATAGACATTAAAACTCTGACGCCGGACATAACCGATGAGTGTGATCCCAAGACGTTTGGCAGCTTCGATGGACAGGGTCGTCGGGGAGGTCCGCGAAATGAGAAACGGAGTCCCCATGTGCGCCCCTTTGCGGAGCATCTCTGACGAAATGCGGCCACTGGTGAGCAGGAGGCGTCCGGCGGTGGGAATACCCTTGAGGAGGGCTTCACCAAGAATTTTGTCTAAGGCGTTGTGGCGCCCGACGTCTTCCGCGAGCAGCAACACCTGCTGCGTATCGCTGAGCGCTGCCGCATGGATACCCCGCGAGGCGTTGTACATGACAGCGCCGTCGAACAGTTGCTGCATGAGCGGAAAGATGTCCTCGGGCATCAGACACAGGTCGTCTGACAATGGGGCATAGTGGGAGATCCGGAGGGTAAAGGTCAACCCCATGCCACACCCGGAGGTGAAAACGCGCCGTGTCGGTTTGACCACGGACGTGGTCAGTACCACGTCCACGACACCGGCCTCGGCATCGACGTCCAGCTCGCGAATCTCGCCCAGGCTGTGAATGAAACCTTCAAACGCTAAAAATCCCACTGTCAAGTAGTCGAGTTTCTCGGGTGTGCACAGAAACGTCGCCATCTCCACCCCATTGACGAAGATCGTCAACGGTTGCTCACACACCACAGGCCTTTCAAATTGCTCGAAGCGCCCGTTGTCGTAGCGATAGATGTACGCCATAGGCTATGCACTCTTAGACGACCCCGGCTCTCCCACGTTCTAGAAGCGGAATGAGACCAGTGAGGTCGGGCAAAATAACATCGGGCCGCTCGAGGCCGGTGGCGGCTTCTGCTTCCGCCTGTGTAGAAATACCGGTCAGGACCAGCACAGCCAGGCATCCGAAGGCCCTGGCGGCAGCAATATCGGTGTCCAGGCGATCCCCCACACCGACGATGTCAGCAGGGCCAACGCCCCAGGAGGCGGCCACGAGTTCCAGACCCGTTGTTTGTGGCTTGCCAATGACGATGGGGTCCACCCCAGTGGAGGTGCGCAGCGTTGCCACAATCGCCCCGCCACCTGGGGTCGTGGTGGTCAGCGTATCGGGATAGGTGGCGTCCAAATTCGTGGCAATGAAGGTCGCCCCACGGCAAATGGCATAATGCGCGTGTTTGAGTTTGTCGTAGGTCAGACCCATGTCCAGACCGGCCACGACGTGTGTTGCGCCCTCGTGCGTTGGGACGACTGTAATCCCAGCCTCGTGCATCTCGCGCACCATCCCTGCAGTGCCCACCGCAAACACGCGCGCCGCAGGTGCGTGCTGGGCGAGATATCTGGCTGTGGTATAGGCCGAGCCCCAGATCTCGTGCATGTCACAAGCAAATCCCAGGCTCGACACCTTGGCGGCCAACTCCTGCCGATGCCGGCTGGCATTATTCGTGATAAAAGCGATCTTGACACCGCGCTGACGCAGGGTATTGAGGGTTTCAATGGCTCCTGGAAGCGGTTGGTCCCCACGATACAACACACCATCCATGTCCATCGCTACATGTTTGATCACCTACACACCTTTCCCTATGTCCCGCGGTTTGCCGCATCGCTGTAGGCAATTCCCCTACGCCCGTAGAGAGGACATTCCCTACGGCTGCAGACAGACACCGTCCCCTACACAGTGTTGCGCTCCGCGATCGTTCTGCCGCTCAATACTCCCGACGACCCCCACCGTCCCGACGCGGCTCACGTGGACGGGCCTCGTTGACCGTGAGCGGGCGATTGTGGAGCGAGGCACCATTGAGGGCCGCGATGGCGGCTTTGGCCTCATCGTCATTCGGCATTTCCACGAACCCGAACCCACGTGAACGCCCGGTATACCGGTCCGTAATCAGGTGCACCTTGTCGACAGTGCCATGCTGCTCAAAGAGCTCGCGCAGATCATCCTCACTTGCCGTGAAAGCAATATTGCCAACGAAGATATTCATGCCCTCTTCCTTTTCGGAGCTTGCTCTTCTCTATACCAGCACACCCGGGTAGTGTACAGTAACGATGGCGGCTACAATCTGCAGCGTCCCTGCTCCTCTCATCACCCTGGGGAATCCCAGAGCATTGTCGCAGACGATGCGAGCGCGGGCAAGATGAAACCGCCATGGCGATTGGAGAATTTTACGTGCAAGCCTCCCTGCGCGCTGCCTCGCCCATTACGCCTGTGCGGCAGCAGCAAAAATCCCTTGCTGCCGCAACTCTTGCATCTGCACTGCCGTATATCCAAGCCAGTCCATCAGGACATGCTCCGTATGCTCACCGATGGCCGGTGCCGGACGTAATGGCAGCCGCTCGTGGGCGCTCAGCGTCATACCCTGGCGAGCCACCGGAATCTCGCCCATAGCGGGCTGAGTGATGCGCGGGAACAGCCCCCGTGCCTGGGCGTGCGCGTCGTGCGCTAGTTCATCAACTGTGCTCACCTTCTCAAAGGGCAGGCGGAATTGTTGTGCTGTAGCGAGGACTTCGTCAGTCGTCAGGCCGCTGGCCCAGGCAGTAATATGCGGCATCAGCACCGTGCGATGCGTGTAGCGCGAGGCATCGGTGCGAAAACGGGGATCGTCCAGCAGTTCGGTGTGCCCAATCATCTCACATAAGCGTTGAAACATGCTGCCGATGCAGTTAAACACCACGAATCCACCATCCCTGGTCTGCACACAGTCACCCAGACCAAACACCAGCGCATTGCCCTGCTGACGGCGTGGCACGCCATTGAGGATGGTTTCAGCAACCATCCCGTAGCTCCCCACGAAGGCGCTCACCGTCTCCATCAAAGAGACCTCCACGCATTGCCCCTGGCCGGTACGCTCGCGCTCGTAGAGCGCCGACATGACACCAAAACTGCCATACAGGGCCGTACTAAAATCGACGTAGGGCAGATGATTCAAAAACGGCTGGTCCGTGCCATTGCAGGCCATCGCCCCGCTGCGTGCCTGGGCCAGGCCATCAAAGGCAACACGCTCGGCATCGGGGCCGTCGGGGCCGTAGCCGGTAATAGACAACAGGATCAGGCGAGGATGCAACGCCAGCAAGCGCTCTTTGGTCAAACCGAGAGCACGGGCAGTGCGTGGCGAGTAGTTCTGAATCAGGACGTCGGTCTTGGCAATGAGCGCATCGAGGAGCTGACGGCCGGCCTCAGAAAACATGTCAAATGCTACCGAGCGCTTGCCGCGGTTGAGGGTGACGAAATAGATCGATTGCCCATCAAGATACGGGCCGCGCTCGCGGTCCGGCTCCGGGCGCGGGCGCTCGATACGCACGACATCTGCGCCTAAATCAGCCAGCAGTTGCCCGGCGTACGGTGCCGCAATGAACCGGCCCAGATCGAGCACCCGAATGCCTTCAAGTAGCGGTTTCTGCATAGGACGCTTTTCTCCTTCACACGAAGTACCGTATGCAGTACTAAGCGTTAAAATCCTGGACGAACTGACGCCAGCGCGCCTCGTGCTCGCCGAGCTGATAGGGAAAGTAGAAAGCCACCCGGTCCAGCAGACCATCATACCGAGCGCGCAGCAGGGCAGGGATTTCATCTGGAGTCCCCGTCACCGCATAGACCTCAAGCATCTCGTCCGTAATGGCTCTGGCCATGCCGTGCCAATCACCATGCGCGGCCATGCGGTTGAGCTGGCGCCCCACGTCACCCCAACCATGCGTCTCTAATACCGGCCAGTAGGAGCGTGTCGAGGCATAAAAGGCGATTTGCATGCGGACTTTCTCCCGCACTTCGGCGCGTTCTGGAGCGCTGTCGCCGGTGATGACAAAGACCGCGCTGACGAGCGTCATATCGTGCCGACTGCGGCCCGTTTTCGCCGCTCCCTGCATGATGTTTGGGAGTACGTGCTCTTTTAAATACTTGACTGAATGCAGCGGATGCACGTGAAACCCCTCACACAATTCCCCCGCCAGGCGACACATGAGCGGGTTGACGCCAGCGATAGAAATAGGGGGTATAGGGTAGGCCATGGGCTTGGGGCTGAAAAACGGTGTCATCAGGGTCAGGCGATAAAATTCGCCGGTAAAATTGAGCGGGGTACCATTTTGCCAGCAGTCCCAGATGGCCCGCATTGCTAAAATCATCTCGCGCAACTTCTTCGCCGGAGCCTCCCACTTCACCCCAAAACGTCGCTCATTGTGACCCTTGACCTGAGTGCCAAGCCCCAGCATAAACCGACCGTGGGAACTCGCTTGCAGGTCCCAGGCGAGGTGCGCCAGGACCGTCGGGCTGCGCGGAAACGCCACCGCAATGGCGGTGCCCAGCTGTAACTGATGGGTTGTGGTGGCAGCGACCGCCAGTGGCAAAAAGGCATTGTGCTGCGTTTCCGCCGTCCACAGAGCTGCGAAGCCCATCTCTTCTATGGCCCTGGCGTAGGCTCCAGCCGTGCTCAGGTCATCCATCGTGAGCAGCATCATGTCGAGTTGCATGGCATCCCTTCCTTATCATACTTTGTCTGCCGCGATCATTATATGCTGCAATGCAGCATTTGTCGTGGGCCAGCGCTACCAGGCGCCACGCAGTACCCGGAGCAGCATCATGAGCGCCAGCACCACCACAGTCCCCACTGCGGCACCCCACGCCGCCACGACCCCACCAGGCCAGACAAAGATGACCAGCGCTGCGCCAGGGAGGAATATCCCCCAGTTCAGCAGCAGACCAACTAGCATAGGCCAGCGGGTGTCCCCAGCACCACGCAAGACTCCCATGGCAATCAGATTGATGCCATCAAAAACCTGCAACAGAGCCACCCAGAGGAGCACACGCACACCCAGGGCTATAACTGCCTCATCGTGTGTAAACAAGCGCACGAGGGGGTAACGCCCGAGGAAAAAACCGAGCCCCAGGGTGCCCATCAGCCCAATGACCAGGACCAGACAGGACACCATACAGCGCCGTGCGGCGGCACGGTTGTGCGCTCCCAGGTACTGCCCGACGAGGGTCGTCGCAGCGACACAGAGACCATAGCCGGGCATATAGGCCAGGGACGTCACGCGCATGGCAATCGCGTGCGCTGCCGCATCCACCGTTCCCAGACGGGCAATAAAGGCTGTAAACAGTGTCCAGGCACCCATCTCCAGGGCCCCTTGTGCCCCGATCGGCCAACTCACTCGCATAAGGTGCCAGCAGGCGTGGCGATCAAAGGGGAGGCGGAGTTGGGCCAAAAAGCCCTCACGCCGACCACGGTGCAGGAACAGCCCCAGATAGATCACCGTTCCCACAGTTCTGGAGATGACGGTAGACAGAGCGGCTCCGGCAATGCCCAGACGCGGGCAACCGGCCATACCAAAAATGAGCAGGCTCGCGAGGAGGACACTCAGGCACTCGACCACCAGCACCACCACGAGGGGTGTTCTGGTGTCCCCGATGCCACGAAAGAAGCCAATCATCGTCATATTGAGCAGCGCTGGTAGTCCCCCGAGTAGCTCGATACGCAGGTACAAGGCCGTGGGCTCGATCAGTTCTGGACTGGGAGCCATGAGCCGCACGAGTGGAAGGGCGTACCACCCCAGGACAAGCATGGGTAGCCAGGCGAGCCCCGTGATATACACCCCCTGCCAGGTGAACACGCCACAGTCCGGACGGCGCTGCGCCCCCACAGATTGCGCCACACATATTTGCACCCCCATGCCGCTACAGTTACAGGCGATCAGAATAGGCCAGAGCAACGCCGCGCCGAGGCCGGCGGCCCCCTGTTCCACCGTCCCGAAGCGTCCGAGGAAGGCGGACTCGAGCGCTGACGTCAGGGTTTGCATCAACATACTCACAACCACAGGCAAAGCCAGGCATACGACCTCACGATAGCCCCCTGGTGTATGCACGCGCGGTGCGGTGTGTGTCATGGTGTGATTCCTCATGGATGTATCGATTACACCAAACCCAGGGGTGCGACAACTATGGTAGTGGTACTGTCGAGACATGCTGTCAAGCATATAGCATATCAGCACACGACGCGCTGCTTCACGATCTGCTACAGGGGCTCAAAGGCTGGCTGACACTGGATACACGACTGACCTATAAGTGACGCTCCTGGGTTTTCCCATGCAACCCGTCGGAGGCACTCCAGGGCCGTAGGCAAGAAAAACAATGGGGAATACGAGAACAGTAGTGCTTTACAGCCGCAGGGCGCCTCCAGGAGGAGAAATGCCAGTCAAGGAAGCAGCCGCCATACGTATCTTCTCCACGACAGCAGGTGTGGTCACGTTCTGTGTCCTCCGCAAAAGTTTGCCGCTCCATATGTCCCGCGTCATCCACGTGACGGCGAGGGCGCGTGCACAGTATACATCTGATGTGCCGCTCCGCAAAGACGGTGCCATCTTTATGGAAATTGAGAAACTCCAGTGCTAGCCCTTGTGCTGTTCCGCTCACGCTTCCTGTGTCACGCTTATCCCTATGGCCTCCAGCAGCTTCTGCGGGCCTACGATCTGGGCCAGGGCTTGCAATACTGCCGGTGGTTCGGTGGCCAATATCCAGTCCACCTGGAGCCAGAAACCGCTCAGTACTGTGGAATAGTATCTACCGTCGGGGTTCACTGGCACTGGCTGATAGCGGCCCTGACCGTCGAGCACATAAAAATCAGCCCGCGTACAGCCGGGGCGCGGGTCAAGAATCCAGTACTCCTGGACGCCAGCCGCCTGATACTCATAGAACTTGTCGGCCCGGTCCCGTGCCACACTGTCGTCAGAAATCACTTCTACCACCAGGTCAGCCGGGCCGCTCAGGCGGGCCTCGGTGAGGCGATCGAGATGCTCTCGAGCCACAAAGAGCAAGTCAGGTTCCCGTGCGGGGCCCTCGGGTGTGGCGCGCATTTCGAAGGGCGCCGGCAGGAGGATACCAAGGCGGAAAAGCTCAATAAACAGGCCGAGCAATTGGAGCAGAAAGGCCACAACCATTTGGTGCGGTTGTTTTGGGGGCATGTGCACGATGACCTCACCGTTGACCCACTCGGCGTGGATGTCTTCATGTGCCCAGGCCAGGTACTCGGCGTAGCTCATCCGCAGCCGCTGGCCTTGCTCGGCTGGTGTCGTGGGAGTTTGAGTCTCAGAAACAGAAGGTGTCATGATGATGTCTCCATGGGAGACTGCTGCGCCATACGTCCTCGGCACGGGCCTGTGCTCCAGTCTCCACCCAGTGGCCTGGAGTGTAGGTCCAGCACCCCCATAGTGTCAAGCTGTGCGAGCTACGGAGCCCAGGAGTCATGGCTCCTCCCGTCGCGGGCGCGGGTATGGTACGAGAGGGGGTTAGGTGAGGCGGACCGCTGGCACGCCGCCTGCGCTTCCAGCCCGTGCATTTTTCTTGAGGGCATGTCTCTCGATCGCGGTGACCAGGACCTCAGGCCACGATTGGTGAAAGGTAGCGGCGAAGCGCTGAAGCCACTGTGCCTGGCATCCTCGTAGGAGCCCTATCGTAGCTGTGCTAGGCAGTGGAGGATTTCCGGCTGCGTGCCGATAAGAGGATACATACGAAGGATATG
>JBMDXC010000252.1:0-2582 GCA_048594805.1 Candidatus Entotheonellaceae bacterium
TAGCCCAGATCCAGCCGCCATTCCCCCTCTTCCCGCATGGGTTGAGGGCCGCCCCACCGCTGATAATTCGTCTCGGCCACGGTGGTATGGCTGGCACAGTAATAGACGGTGTCATTGGGCCAGATGAAGCGGGTCGTGGCACGCTGGTCACACTGAAAGTATTGGCAGGCTTGAAACGGGTCATCCATGACGAAGCCCTCCATCGGTCCTGTGGTTTCAGTCGGTGAAAACAGTGGTCACTGCTCCACGACTGGCCTGTAGTTAGGTTTCCTCTGATAAAACCGCTCGGCGGTACCCTTCTGCCATGTCCCCTGGCCGGAGAATGTAGGCATCCCCGCTTCATTGCGTTCGTGAGCAATCTCTTGATGGGACCGGCCGTCCACAACTCTGGCCTGTCGAATCCGGGCCATGATCCCGTCTCGGTGAAGTGCTCGGGGATGGGTGTCTTGGGCGCTTGGGTGGAATGGACGGCAGGAAGATGCGCGCTGAGCTGGCCCGCAGCCTGTGCCATCGCCTGTGTCATGGCCTGAGCTTGCGAACGTGCCAGACGTTCGATAGCTTGCTCAACCAAACGTGCCAGGCGTTCAAATCTCTCTATCATGTCCTCGAATCGTTCAAAGCATGTGGTCAGCTCTCCAGGCTTTGGACGTTCGGAGCGTTCGAGGGCTTCTCGGACCTGCAGCACGGAAGCTGAGATCAGCCGTCATGGTACCTTTGAAGCGCCAACAGAGATCAATGTTAGCGGGTATCGACGTATTTCCCTCGCGGGTTCCGCCATCGGGCAGACCTGCAAGCGCCGGTGTTATCCCTTTTCTGACAAGCCGAGAGAGCAGATGGCGTGTGATCGCAGGTTCAGTCCTGTAGGTCCATAAAGCGTCCGATGCCGGTAGAGAGATATACCTTCTTGCCTGATGAGCGCATCAGCACCCGATCAGTTGACCATGCCCGGGAGAGTGCAAGGGTGAAGATTGTGACACTGCCGAGACCGAAAGGCGGGAGCCCACGGGGAAGACACAGCAGACCTAACCACTGCACGAGACCTCCCTCCTCGGCCGGGAAAGCCTCGTTACACATGAGCCTTTTCTTGCATCGCAGCTGCGCCGGGAAATGGGAGAACCTCGCGCGGTTCAGGCGCATTTGCCGACTTCTCGTGCCTCTCAAGGTGGGCCTCGAATTCCCGAAGCCGCAGCCTGATGCTCCGAAACTCCGTGATCACTGTCCAATTATGGAGAAAGAGCGAGAGGCTTCCGTGCACTTTTTCGAAAGCATGGACCACCTGTTGGAGCATGCCAAGCGTGATGACGCCCATAAACACCCCGGGCCCCATGACGAGATACGGCACAATACTGACAAACTGGTCATACCAATGGAGCCAGAGGTCGAAGTAGCCATAGTGCAGGAAGAGGCGCCGGTAATTCAGGCGAATGTGGGTGAAGAGTTCGCTCAGCACGGCGGAAGTCGCATAGTGAATTTTATCGTCCTCGGCAAGGACAAGTTGCTTCCGAAACACCGCTTCGGCTTTTTGGTTGTCGTATTCAAGCCTGGGTAGCTTCATGCCGACGAGCCACGAAATGCCCATGCCTCCGATACTGATGAGTAACGACGCCCACACCAGGACACCAGGCACGTTGTTTACCCACCCCATGTCGATTTCCTTGCCCAGATTCCACAGCACCGGGACAAACGCCAGCAGCATCATGAAAGCGTGGGCGATCTGGAGGCCCAAAGACTCCAAGATTTTTGTAAACCGGTAGATATCCTCCTGGATGCGCTGGCTCGCGCCCTCTATGTCCTCAGGCACATTTTTCCAGCGCGGGAGGTAATCAAACGTGATCGCTTCACGCCAACTCAGGGCATATAGCCGCGTGACGTACTTGGTGATTGCGGCCACGATCCAAAAAGGTACCATGAGAAAGGCCCAACTCATGAGGCTCTTCCAGAAATCGTCCAGCGTATGTTCGCCCGGTCGCTGCAGCATATCAAAAAACGTGCGGTACCAGTCATTGACACATACGGCAATGTACACTTGCCCGTAGAGTGACGTGAGCAGGAACATGCCTCCGCCATATGCCCATGGGAACCATTTTGGGCTTGCAAAAAATGCCCGAATCGTGGCCATCCCTCCCTGCGTCTAGGCTGTTGGCAACCGCCGCCAGCGCCCGGTGTGGCTCCGCCAGCGGACAGATGAGCCGTCGATCAAGGGTAAAGGCCCATGATAATCCCTCTATCGCGCCATAGACACGGGGCATCGGTGGACCCTGCGCGAATTGTTCCACTCCCGAGTGCCGCGGCCTCCCTGGGTGGCGCCTACGCGCCGGGGGCGTCCGCCGAAGCCGGTTCAACAACCCGCTTATGGCGCTGGCAGTGCGACCACGGTTAAGAGCCTACCCCAGGAGGCTGGTTTAACGGTATTCTGTAGGCAAAAATTCGCTCCTACAGGAGCTCTGCTCATAAATCACGACGATGAGAAATCCCGCCGTGATTGGCATATCCCTGACGCGTTGTGGGAGCGCATCGAGCCGCTGCTCCCGCGGCGCAAACCGCACTCCCTGGGATACCATCAGCCCCACGTCGATGACCGG
>JBMDXC010000253.1:0-5292 GCA_048594805.1 Candidatus Entotheonellaceae bacterium
GGGCAGTTAGTGATTGCGATTGGTAATCCGTATGGTTTTCAATGCACGGTGACGGCTGGCGTGGTGAGCGCGCTGGGACGCTCATTACGGTCCAGCAGGGGGAGACTTATCGATGATATTATTCAGACCGATGCAGCCCTCAACCCGGGGAACTCGGGTGGCCCCCTGGTGACCGCGCAGGGCAAAGTGATTGGCATCAACACCGCGGTCATCCTGCCAGCCCAGGGGCTGTGTTTCGCCATTGCGATGAACACCGCTATCTTCGTGGCCGGTCGCCTCATTAAAGACGGCAGAATCCGACGCAGCTACATCGGGGTGGGCGGGCAAAATGTGACTCTCCCGCGTCGTCTCGTGCGTCTGCAGCGCTTGCCAGTCACGAGTGGGGTCCTGGTGGTCGCCGTTGAACCCCACAGTCCTGCCCAGCGCGCCGGGGTTCTGGAAGGCGATCTCATTGTCGGGTATGACAGCCAGCCGATTGCCGGCATCGATGCGCTGCATCGGCTCCTGACAGACGAGCAAGTGCATACTCGCGCCGCATTGATGGTGCTACGTCATGGAGAAAAACTCGTCCTGGCTATTGAGCCGGAGGAGTCCCCAGAGAGAGCATCGGCGTAGGGTACCAGGCCTGTGCGCAGGGGACTGTGCTAGCGCGCCCCCTGCCATACGCGTAAGCATGAGGGTGTGCCGCTGAGAATCAAGGTATTCGTCCGACCATCCACAGCGATAGTGGCGCACGGCCCCAGGAGCTTTTCCAGGGTGGCTTTGAGCTGAGTCGCGTTGGCGTAATTGACCGGCACGACGCGCGTCATTGTAGGTTCAGTCTGGGCTTCTGCCTGACGTGCGCGCACACGCTCCTCACCGGCGCTACGGAAATGTTCAGCCGGCGCTACAAGAATAATATTCCCCTGGCGTTCTTGCGCGAGCCCGGTAAGTTTGAGGACTGCATCGAGCGCCTGCTCCCATGGGACATCGACGAGCCGTACCGTAATGGTGCCTTGCACCGCGCCGCTCGCCAGGATATTGACACCCCCGGTCTCTGCTAGCAACCGCAAGACATCCCGCACATCGGCACTCTGGACATCAAGTGAGACCGTCTTAGGCGTCGTAGCTGGCGCTGCGGCGGCTCCAGCGATGTGCCACGGGCTGAGACTCAGCAAGAGCGCAAGGCATAGAGTCCTACTCGTGCAGCGTAGGCGTGTCATCTTCTCCTTCCTTGAACACGTGGAAACACTCCATTTTGGCACCTGTATAGCACATTGACAGGTCATAGGCGTCATGATAGCGTGAGCACAGGGCATATTCCAGAAAGAGACGCAGTCTACGACTCTCACTATGCATACGGAAAGGAGGACGCTATGCGACGCTCGCACCTATTGCTGTTGGTAGGCCTGGGGAGCCTGATATGCGTGGCGATCTGGCCACTGGGGGGCGCCAGTGCGCAGCAACCAGCCCCGACGTATCCTCTCGACGACAAACTCGCCAACGAACCTGCACCCTGGGCTGTCAAAGGCAAGTGGGGCGCACGTGGGAATTGGGGGCGCTGGGGGGAGGAAGATAAGAGGGGTATGATCAACGCTATCACCCCCGAGATGATCGTCAAGGCTGCCGGTTTGATTAAGCAGGGGAAAGTGTATCCTCTGGGCGAAGAGATGCACAGCGATGTGGCCCGCGTCATCACCCCGGCCCGTTTCGGCCCGCAGATCGTGCAAGAGCGTGATGGGTACGATCGAGTCACTAAGCCTGGGGAGTTCGATCCGAAGAGGAACCAAGGCGCGGCCAGTTTTACTATTATGCATAACCATACGGGGACGCATCTCGACACGTTCGCGCATATTTACCGGGAAAATAGCCTGTTCAACAATGCCCCGCCACCCCGCCCGGATGGGACCGTGCACGGCGATGCAGCGAGCGTCAAATCCATCGTTGGGCGCGGGGTGCTGCTCGATGTCGCCAAGTACAAGGGACAGGATCCGCTCTCGAGTGATTACTGGATCAGTCTGGAAGACCTACAGAACACGGCGAAAGCGCAAAAGGTGGAGATCCAGAAAGGCGATATTCTGCTCGTGCGCACGGGTTGGCGGAAGATGTGGGATGAGCCGGGTGCTGATGGACGCATGGATCTGGCGCATAGCAAGTGGCACCAGCCGCAGCCGGGGATCGGGCCGGATTGCCTGGCGTTTTTTAACGATATGGACATTGTGGTCGTCGGTGCGGATAACGCCGCGGTAGAATGGGGCTTTCCAGTTAAGCCGAACTATGCGAGGAAAGCCTATGGTTTCCAGGGGTTGCCATTGCACGTCGATTTTCTCTGGAACCGTGGGGCCTACATTATCGAGATTCTCAATCTGGACGAATTGGCGAAGGACCAGGCCTATGAGTTTCTCTTTGTACTTGGCCCGTTGCTGTTTCGGGGTGGCATTGGCGTCCCGGTGAATCCCATTGCCATTCGCTGATGATGGCCATTGCACACAGACGCGGAGCCGGTGTGGGAGGCTGAGGCCGCACCGGCCACAGGCTATATAGGTCATCATATGGAACAGTCTCCACCGGCAGTGCTCTTACAAGACGTGAAAAAATCCTTTCCGCTCGGCCATGGACACGCCCTGGAGGTGCTCAACGTTACCTCCCTGGCGTTGCCGGTGGGAAGTCATACGGTCCTCAAGGGTCCTAGCGGTTCGGGGAAAACCACCCTGCTGAACCTCATTGCTGGCATTGCCTTGCCCACCTCGGGTCGTATCCGGGTCAACGGGACAGACGTGGTACCCCTCCCAGAGCCGCAGCGTGACCGTTTTCGTGCCGCTCATATCGGATATATCTTCCAGACCTTTAACTTACTAGCTCCGTTCACGGCCCTGGAGAACGTCATGCTGGCCATGTGCTTCGCCAATGCTATCCCGAGACGTGCGCAACGCCAGCGGGCGTTGGATCTCCTCTCCCAGCTTGTCCTCAAGACGCGTCTCTCCCACAGACCAGCGCAGCTCTCGCGGGGCGAGCAGCAGCGTGTGGCGATGGCACGCGCCCTGGCCAATGATCCGTCCGTGCTGCTCGCCGATGAGCCTTGTGCCAGCCTGGATGCGGCCACCGCACAAGTGGTGCTCATGGCCTTGCACAACATCTGCCGCGAGCGTGCCACGACTGTGCTCATTGTGGCCCATGATACTGCCGCACTCGCAGGGGCCGACCAGGTGCTGGATATGCGGGAGATCAACCGTGTAACTGGCCAACCAGACGATGTGGAGCCTGCATGAGTCTCTGGACCATCGCCTGGAAATATCTGTGTGGACGCCTCCTGGCGAGCGCGCTGACGGCTCTAGCTGTTGCCTTAGGCGTTAGCCTGATCCTGGCCACCTTTCTCCTGACGCGTGGCATCCGTGCCGGCTTTATTGCCGGCACAACCGATTACAGCCTGATTGTTGGCGCCAAGAGTAGTCCGATCCAGCTCGTCCTGGGGACGATCTTTCGCCTAGATATGGCGACGCCAAATATTCTCTATACGGTTTATGAGCAGCTGCACGACGACGCGCGTGTTGAGCAGGCTGTGCCTGTTGCCCTGGGCGACGCATATCAGGGCTTTCGCTATGTTGGGACAACGACGGACTATTTTGCCACCGCCCCATGGCGGCGCAAAAATTTTAGCGTGGCTGCAGGACGATTCTGGAGCGATGATCGGCCTGACCAGCCGTCCTATGAAGCCGTGCTCGGGGCCGGAGTCGCCCAACGTACTGGTCTGCAGATTGGCGATGCCTTCTACGAAGGGGAAGAGATGGCCGAGCATCCCCTGAAAGTCGTCGGGATTTTACGACCCACGCACAGCGCTGATGACCGCACGATTTTCTTCTCCCTGGCGAGTTATTGGGACATGAATGAGGCGGCGCGTGCCATGGCGGTCAAACCGCTCACTACCGTCCTCGTCAGACCCAAGCGGCTGTCCGACCTCCTGCACCTGCATAGAGAGTTCAACGTCAATCCCGAGACCCAAGCCGCGCTCCCCAGTGCCGTGTTGCTGACCATTTTTAATCTGCTTGGCGTGGCAGAGGAGGTGCTCAGGTTTGTCCTGGGTGCCGTCGTGCTCATCGTCCTGCTGTATGTATTTGTGGCCCTGTATAGCGCCATGCTAGAGCGGCGGCGCGAGATTGCCACCATGCGCGCTTTAGGCGCACGGCGCATAACGGTCCTGACGATTGTGTTACTCGAAGCCTGTCTCATTGCCCTCATGGGAGGAATAGTAGGACTGCTCGGTGGCCATGGTGTCGCTATCCTCGGTGCCCATGTGCTGTCCCAACGGGGTGGCCTGGCGCTGGCGCCTTTTACCGTTCATACGGTTCATCCCCTGCTCCTGGTGGGCGTCATACTCCTGGGGGCGTGTGCCGGCTTATTGCCCGCCGTGCTGGCATACAGGACTGAGGTGGCCGAGAACCTCGCCCCGCTGTCATAGGAGGACGACATATGCTGCGGAGGATATCTGCTTTCCATCTCTGCCTGTGGCTGGTTATGGGCACACTAGCGGCATACAGTGACGAAGTGCCGCGACTGACGTTCGCACAATTAGGCGACGCGATTAAAGCCAATCTTGCATTGACGCAGAAAATACAATCCTATAATGGCAAAGAGGTCGAGATTCAGGGATTCATCATTCCCGCTGGTCCGCCGGATCTGTCGTTCTTTCTGCTGAGCCGCATCTCAGCCATTGGCAACTATTGCTGCGAATTGCCCACGGGCCAGGATGAGACGGTATATGTCTACACCGCGAAAGGCGTGCAGCTCTTCTATGACCCGTTACGCGTGTACAAGGTACGTGGCCTCTTTGAGGCCGGTGTGCATACTGATCCTGCCAATGGCGTGAGCCTGTTTCGTCTGTACCAGGCCCATGTCGAGGAGGCCGTGGGAGCGAAAATCATGAAAATCGAAGACTCTCCGGCATCGGCGCGTTAGGAGTCCACGATGAATGTTGCCCTGCCACCAAGCATGACCACATTCAGCCTCAATTTGGACCAGGCACAGTGAATCCTGCCGGTGTACATGATTGCCGGGGCCGTACTGATCCCCACCGTGGGCCGGGCGGCTGGCCGATCAAATCGATCGCCGCTATGTCATGCTGGGCGGGCTGACTATGTTTGCCCTGGCCTCGTACTGGTTTTCCTTCATCTCGCTCAAGCGCTCGATGGACTGGGTAATCTGGATGATTGTCGGGCGTTATATTACCATTGGCTTTATTTTTACGCCTATGAATGCCGCCTCCATGATGCTGTTGCCACCGGATAAGGTGCGCATGGGCGCCGGACTCATTAACAT
>JBMDXC010000254.1:0-7680 GCA_048594805.1 Candidatus Entotheonellaceae bacterium
TGTCTTAAACCCATAGATGTCTGCATGATCCATATCTTTACGAGGGATACAGGCGCTTTAAGACGCTCACTCGGACATTTCTTCAAGCTGCTCATCCTGTGGCACGTCCCCTGCCTCAAGCAACTCTACGTCTAGCGCTAAGCTCTGGAGTTCTTTGACCAAGACGTTGAATGATTCTGGCAAACTGGCTTCCAGAGTGTTCTCCCCTTTCACAATTGCTTCGTACATGCGGGTGCGTCCAACGACGTCGTCGGACTTGACAGTCAGCATTTCCTGTAAGGTGCGCGCCGCACCATAGGCCTCAAGAGCCCATACTTCCATTTCACCTAAGCGCTGCCCACCAAATTGGGCTTTGCCGCCTAGAGGCTGTTGCGTCACCAGGGAGTATGGACCAGTGGAACGGGCATGGATCTTGTCGTCCACAAGATGATGCAATTTCATCATATAAATTTGACCTACAACAACTTTCTGATCAAATGGTATACCCGTCTTGCCATCATACAGCGTGACTCGTCCATCTTCTGGTAACCCCGCTTGACGTAGAGCAGTTTTGATATCCTCTTCGGTTGCCCCGTCGAACACTGGGGTCGCGACACTCCAGTGCAACTGTTTCGCTGCCCATCCCAGATGGGTTTCCAAAATTTGCCCGACATTCATCCGAGACGGAACGCCTAGTGGGTTGAGGATCAAATCGACAGGTATTCCGTCTTCTGTATAAGGCATATCTTCTTCGGGAACGATGATAGATACCACACCCTTATTGCCATGTCGCCCAGCCATCTTGTCTCCAACACTCAGCTTGCGCTTCATGGCAATATACACTTTGACCATCTTAATCACGCCTGGGGGAAGCTCATCACCGCGCCGGAGTTTCGAAATTTTTTCATCACGTGTGGCTTGCAGTGCACGCACTTGCTCCCGCGCTGCCCCTTCAATCTCCTCTATTTTCCGGCGCAGCCCTCCGGGCTCTGTGACAGGGAGATCAAGAAGGGCTTTGCCAGCACGATTGGCTAAGAATGCTGCAGTGAGTGGTTCCCCCTTGCGCACCCCAATCCCGCCTGCCTGATCATTCTCAATATCTATTGCAGCACTTTGACTAACGAGCAGACTGCGGAGTTTTTTGTCGCGCTCTTCTTCGACAATTTTGATCTCGTCGTAGAAATCCTTTTCGATCCGTGCCACGTCCTCTTCTTCAATCATACGTGCACGTTCATCTTTCTCAGCACCACGCCGTGAGAACACCCGTACCCCAACAATAGTCCCTTCTATCCCGGGCGGCACGATCAAGGACGTATCCCGCACATCTCCAGCTTTCTCCCCGAAGATAGCTTTCAGAAGCTTCTCCTCAGGACTCAACTGCGTTTCCCCCTTTGGGGTGATCTTGCCTACAAGGATATCACCTGGAGCAACCTTGGCACCAATACGAATGATACCACTATCATCAAGATTCCTCAGGGCCTCCTCGCCTACATTGGGGATGTCACGCGTAATCTCTTCCTTGCCTTGTTTCGTATCACAGGCTTCAACTTCGAATTCTTCGATGTGGATAGAGGTAAACACATCCTCCTTTACCACTCGCTCACTAATGACGATAGCGTCCTCAAAGTTATAACCGCCCCAAGGCATAAAGGCTACCAAGACGTTGCGCCCCAGGGCAAGTTCCCCCTGATCTGTCGATGGTCCATCCGCGAGCACTTGCCCCTTGCGCACGCGCTGGCCCAGGTGCACTACAGGACGCTGATTAATACACGTACTTTGATTCGAGCGCTGATACTTCACGAGCGAATAGATATCAACCCGTGGCTCTCCTCCCTCGCTGTCCTCGTCGACGCGGACAACAATGCGCGTCGCATCGACGTTCACGACTTCGCCCGCAGCCTTGGCAAGCACTACAGCTCCCGAGTCGCGCGCTGCAATCGCCTCCATCCCTGTCCCCACAATAGGCGCCTCTGTACGCAATAAGGGGACGGCTTGACGTTGCATATTCGATCCCATCAAGGCCCGGTTCGCGTCGTCATTTTCGAGGAAAGGAATAAGTGACGCCGCCACACTGACCAGCTGTTTCGGTGATACATCCATATAGTTGATCTCGTGCGGGGGCACGAGGACAAATTCTCCCCCTTTCCGCGCTGAGATCACCTCACGTAAAAATTCACCTGTGTCCGTCACCTCAGCATTGGCTTGGGCAATGACGTACCGATCCTCCTCAATGGCCGAAAGAAACTCAATTTCGTCTGTGACTCGACCGTTTTCAACTTTGCGGTACGGCGTCTCAATAAAACCGAAACGGTTTACTCGCGCATATGTGCTCAGAGAGGCAATCAATCCGATATTGGGCCCCTCTGGAGTTTCGATAGGGCAAATACGCCCGTAATGGGTTGGATGCACATCGCGCACCTCAAACCCAGCTCTATCACGTGTGAGTCCCCCAGGGCCTAAGGCCGACAGACGACGTTTGTGGGTGATCTCCGACAAGGGATTGGTCTGATCCATAAATTGCGAGAGTTGACTACTGCCAAAGAACTCTTTTACCGCAGCTGTCACTGGTTTCGAATTAATCAGGTCATGTGGCATGGCTATTTCGAGATCATGAATACTCATGCGCTCCCGAATAGCCCGTTCCATTCGTACCAGACCAATACGCAGTTGATTCTCAAGTAATTCACCCACTGAGCGCACCCGACGGTTACCAAGATGATCAATATCATCTATGGCACCGCCTCCCTGACGCAGCGTCAGGAGGTAACGCACCACTTCAATAATGTCCTGCCTGGTGAGCATGCGTATCTCTAGGGGTAAGTCGAGCCCGAGCTTGGTGTTCAATTTCAGTCGACCGATGCGCGAGAGATCGTAGCGTTTCGCATTGAAAAAGAGATTGTCAAAGAACAGGCGAGCAGTATCTTTTGTTGGAATATCGCCTGGACGTAACCGTTTGTAGATTTCGAGCAAGGCATCATCTTGGGTCTCAAGGCGGTCCGCAAGCAAGGTGAGGCGCAGTGATGCATCTGTACGCAACGGATCTAAGAAGAGCACCCGAAAATTCGTCACCCGCTTCGCTTTTAGGCGAGCCACATCATCGACCGTGAGCTCATGATTAAGCTCAAAAAGTACCTCGCCCGTCGTGGGATCGATGATGTCATCAGCCACCACTTGACCTACAAGACTGTCCTCTGCACAAGAAATCTCATCAACAGTACTGGTGAGCAGGCGGCGCAAAGCACTACGGGAAATCTTGCGCCCCGCACGAATGATCACTTCGCCCGACTCTGGATCAATCACGTCATCCCGACTTTGTTGTTGCATCAGAAGTTCTGATACCTTTTTATAAAAGGTATCGCTTTGAGAATCATAGCGTAGGGTTTCACTTTTATAGAAGGTTTGGAGGATGTCTCTCGACGTCAACCCTAGGGCTCGCAAGAGAATGGTCACTGGGAGCTTGCGCCGTCGATCAATACGCACATGCAACTGATCCTTGATGTCAAACTCAAAATCGAGCCACGAACCTCTATAAGGAATGATACGAGCCGAATACAGAAGCTTGCCACTGGTTGTACTGCGTCCCTTTTCCTGAGCAAAGAAAACCCCAGGCGAACGATGCAGTTGGCTTACAATGACTCGCTCGGTACCATTTACAATAAAAGTTCCTTTATCCGTCATTAAAGGAATTTCACCGAGATAGACCTTCTGCTCCTTCACGTCGCGAATAGTCGCTGGCTCGCCATCGGTACTTTTCTCACGCACCACAAGTCGCACCATGACTCGTAGTGGATCAGCGTAGGTTATGCCTTTCTGACGGCACTCATCAACATCATACTTAGCGTGGTATATAAGAGGCCGATGGGTGTTTTCTCCCACGACCCCAAACCCACCTAAGCCCTTATATTCACCTTCTTCTGACTCCCATACCCCGATTTCATACCCGGCATATTCCAGTGAGGCCACACCGTTGAAATCGGCAATGGGGAAAACACTACGGAATACGGCCTCCAAGCCGCGGTCCTCACGGTCCAGAGGTGGCCGTTCCTGCTGTAAAAAGCGCCCATAGGATTTTTGTTGTACCTCGATAAGGTTGGGAAGATCGATGATCGTAGGAATACGCGCAAAATCCCGCCGTTCCACCTGCTCTTGCCCATTCACCACTGTATCTTGCCCTGTCATCGTCACTCCTCATATGCCGAAGAGATACTAGGCCTCTCCCCTCTGCCAACCTTATCTTTTGTTACCAGAACGAGACGCATACTACTTGATCTCAACAACAGCCCCTACCTCTTCCAGCTTCTGCTTAATAGACGCGGCTTCCTCTTTCGATATAGCCTGCTTCACTGGCTTTGGCGCTTCATCTACCAGGGCTTTGGCCTCTTTCAGTCCTAAGCCAGTAATAGTACGGACCTCTTTGATGACCTGAATTTTCTTCTCTCCTGCGCTGGACAGAATCACGTCAAATTCGGTTTGCTCTGCAGGGGCTTCTGCCACAGCCCCAGTAGCCGCTGTAGGCATCATCGCCATGGGAGCCGCAGCCGTGACACCAAATTTTTCCTCGAGTTCTTTCACAAAGACCGACAGCTCCAGCACAGTCATGTTTTCGATAAAACCCAGCACCTCATCCTTGGTAATCGCCACCGCTCTTCTCCTTTATAGCCCATGCCTTCCGACGATCAGCTAGCCCTCTTGACCGGTTTGCTCTTTGGCGTCTTTTATCGCCTGTAAAACATACATAAACTGCCGTAGCACCCCCTGCAACACACCCACGAGACCTGCCAGCGGGCTTTGCATACTAGACAACATACGCCCCAAGAGGACTTCCCGAGGAGGAAGCTCCGCTAGCGCGGTGATTTGTTCAGGAGAAAGGACTTGTCCCTCAACGAGCCCAACGCGCACGTGAAGCTTGGGCTCCCTCTTGGCATACTCGGTAAGCGCTTTGGCCATCGCGACTGCATCACGCTGTGAGAACGCTACGGATATTGGACCCACAAAATGATCCGCTAATGGCACAAAACCGGTTTCCTCCACGGCTCGCCGAGCGAGCGTATTTTTCACGACATGCAGTTCAACCGCGGCTTCGCGCAGCTGGCTGCGCAACTCTGCCAATTGTTGCACACTAAGCCCAGAGTAGTCCGCCAGAATGGCTGCCTTGGCGTCTACAAACTTCGTACGCAGAGCTATGACTTTCTCCGCCTTCGCTGCTTTCGCAATCACGCCTTCTTCCTTCGCCCCAGCCTCACAGCTAATGCACATCTCATCAAGGTTATACTGGCCTATTTCAGCGTATTTGCCACAATCGTCTCATCCACTTTGACCCCGGGGCCCATCGTCGATGCGAGAGCAATGCTCTTCATGTACTTGCCTTTACTTGTTGCTGGTTTAAGGCGCACGAGGGTTTCCAACAGTATATGGGCATTTTCTTCTAAAGATTCTACAGGAAAGCTGATCTTGCCAATGCCTGCATGCACAATGCCAGCACGATCAACCCGAAACTCGACCTTCCCAGCCTTAATCTCCCGGACAACCCGACCGATATCAAGTGCTACTGTGCCCGTTCTGGGATTCGGCATCAACCCTCGTGGACCGAGAATTTTGCCCAACCTTCCAACAATCCCCATCATGTCAGGAGTGGCCGCAGCTCGGTCAAAGTCTAACCATCCCTCAGTGATTTTCTGTGCCAGCTCTTCAGCACCCACATAATCCGCACCAGCATCCAGCGCTTCTCGCTCTTTTTCGCCTTTGGCAAACACCAATACCCGCGGGATCTTCCCTACACCATGTGGCAGCACGACACTGCCGCGCACCATCTGGTCCGCATGCCTGGGATTCACACCAAGGCGCACGGCCATTTCAACACTCTCATCGAATTTAGCAAAGGCAATGTCCTTCACTAGCTGCAAGGCATCACGGAGCTCATATCTTCTGCTCTTGTCAATCTTTTGACGCGCTTCCAACATCTTTTTCCCGTGCTGTGCCATGCTCGTAGTCCTTCCTCGCCGCCATATAGCTTCAATTGGTAATTTCAATTCCCATGCTACGTGCCGTGCCAGCAATGATACGCATCGCGGCTTCTATAGTAATAGCGTTGAGATCAGCGATCTTCATCTCAGCAATCTGGCGCACTTGCTCAGAGGTTACCTTGCCAACTTTTTCACGACTTGGCGTACCAGTACCTTTCACAATACCTGCTGCCTGTTTTAACAAGGCAGAGGCTGGTGGCGATTTCGTGATAAACGAAAAAGAACGGTCAGAGTATACAGTAACGACCACCGGAGTGATCATGCCAGCTTGCGCTTGCGTTTGAGCGTTGAAAGCTTTACAGAACTCCATGATGTTGACGCCATGCTGTCCAAGAGATGGCCCCACCGGTGGGGAGGGGGTAGCTTGCCCTGCTGGCACCTGCAATTTCACTTTTGCCACCACTTGCTTCGCCATGCTTTACTCCACTCGTCTCAGACTGCCGCATCTTTTAAACCAACTCGACCTGTAAGAACTCCAGCTCAACCGGAGTGGAACGCCCAAAAATACTCACCATAACTTTAAGCTTACCACGCTCAGGATTTACTTCTTTGATCACGCCTGTAAAGTTGGTAAATGGTCCGTCAATCACACGTACATTTTCCCCAAGCTCAAAGAGGACTTTCGGTCGTGGCTCTGCTGTCTCACCGCGCATATGTTTTTGGATCTGCATGACCTCTTCATCGGACAGAGGTATAGGATCCTTTGCTCCCCCAAGGAGACCGGTCACTTTCGGGGTATCTTTGATCACATACCAGATATCATCATTCATCTCTGCTTCAATCAGGAGATACCCAGGAAAGAATTTACGTGAGGATATCTTGCGCTTTCCCCCTCTGACCTCGACCACATCCTCCGTAGGCACAAGAATTTGTCCAACACGCTCGCGGAGTCCGGAAACATTTAAACGCTCTTCGAGACTGGTTTTTACCTTGTTCTCATAGCCGGAATATGTATGTACAACATACCACTGCTTGCTCATACCAAGCCGTCCTAGTGGTCATCTGAGAATACTATGCAGTACCCTCGCTAACACCAAGTCTACAATGCCTAAGTACACAGAAATGATACCCACTGCCGCTAGCACCACCACCGTCGACGCCAGTGTTTCCTTGCGCGAAGGGAACGTGACTTTACGCAGCTCAGACCGTACATCCCGCAGAGCATGCACGGCTTTCTCATACGTGTCTTTCACCATAACTTCATCTCAGTTGGAAACACAGCCTATGACGGATAACAATGCCTCTAAGGAAGCAGGCCAGGAGGGATTTGAACCCCCATCCCCCGGATTTGGAGTCCGGTGCTCTAACCGTTCGAGCTACTGGCCTGTATGCCTTCTCTCCAGACATCATTGCCGGACTTGCCCCTGTAATATTACCGCGTTTCTCGGTGCGGAGTATGCTGGCGGCAAAAACGACAATATTTCTTGAATTCAAACCGATCAGGGGTACGACGCTTATTTTTTGTGGTGGTGTAATTACGGCGTTTGCACTCATTGCAAGCCAAAATCACCAGTTCCCGCATAGCACTTTCCTATCCCTACGTCAGGATGTCACTGACGACACCCGCCCCCACCGTGCGCCCACCCTCCCGAATGGCAAAGCGCAACTCCTTCTCTAAGGCAATCGGCGTGATTAACTCGACCTGCACCGCCACATTGTCCCCCGGCATCACCATCTC
>JBMDXC010000255.1:0-7376 GCA_048594805.1 Candidatus Entotheonellaceae bacterium
ATGGCTGCATAGCGGTCACCCTTGGTGGCTATTCCGCCTCAAACTTCGAGGGCTCTGCTGATTGTAAGCGTTTGTCACTAACCTGCTGATTTTGTTTTGAATAAATGCATATTGCTCCCGTGCGGGTCTATGCGTAATTGGCGTCTCACGGTGGGCCTCATGAGCAGTACAGCCCTTTTCAGAGCGCTATGTGTAAAAGGTGGGACACACTCAAATTATCTCATCAATGATTGTAAACATGACACCTGGTCTCACTGATGATTGTGCATAATCTCACGAATGATTGTGCACGGCTCCTCATAACCTATTGATTTTGGGTTTAACCCGGTCTCACTAATGATTGTTTTTGACACCAATAACCCGATCCAGCAGCTACGTGCAGGAAACGTCCTCCACGCAGCCCTGCCCTTGTACTCTCTGTACCCTTCGCATATCAGTTCTGTATCCGTAACGTATCGTCAACACGACATAGCAGGAGGACAGTCCCGTGAGCGACACGGACCGGGTACAGCGCTGGCGTCAGCGGGGAAGCATATACCGCAGCCCTCTCCCCTCACGATGTGTCTGCACCGCGCCTGTCCTGCGCATACCTCCCAGAATGTCTCCTAGGGGCCGAGAGGGCTCGAGCGCTGCCCGTATCTGCTCGGCAGTCAAGCCATCCGGATGCTGTTCGAGGAGGTCGAGGATACGCTGTCCCATCGTACTGCGAGGGCGCCCACCTTTACGCTGGGCTGGGGCCGATGTCTCTGGTACGTTACTGTGCCGTGTCTCAGTAACGACTTTCTCCTTACTGCCATCTGCCCTGCTTGGGGGGGTATCAGCCATGGTATCAGGTGCGTCACTGTGATATATCTGTTCATCATCAGTAACGTCACTGTCACGCGTGTCTGCCACGAGCATCTCTACCGCCAGGGCCTCGACAATCCGCCGTACCATCCCTGGCAGTTCGGCCTGTAACCATGCCTGTATCGGTGCTATATCGGTGTTGTAACTGTGCTGGGGCTGTGTCATCTCTGTTTCGTTACTGATGCTAGGAGGAGGCCCGGGGTGAAACTGTGTCAGCGCGTGCCGCATGATCGCGCTGGGCGAGGTATGCCACTGCACGGCCAGGTCCTTGAGCCGTAGCTCTTCCTCGACTGAGAGCCACACGGTAATGCTCTTCTTGCCCTCGTCTCTGAGTCGCTGACGCCAGCGTGCTACCCGGCTTTGGCCTGCCATGCGATCACCTCCATGTCTTCAGGTTACTGACACGTCCCTGAGACAGGAATGATACGATGGCACAGACGCCGGTGCAACGGGAGTATGGTCCCCTCTCGGTCATTGCCGGGGTGATGCGGGGTACATTGACGTCGAACGCCCGCGCCCCTGCTGCACTGCCCCGCTAAGGGAGAAAAAAGGCCTTGTGGCAAACGGCTGCGTGGACACCAACTCCTGCCGTTCAAGAAATAATGTTTATTCGAATCGCATCCATTGAGAACTTTATATTAGTACAAGAGCAACTTATTCCAGGGTTGGCCAACAGTATCCCGAGGTTTTTCAAGACAGCAATGTCCTAAATTCGCGGGCTGAAATGGAGCAGGGGACGGTGTAAGATTGCGTCCAAGGACTTTCGTGTCTTTTTAAGTCTTAGCGGATAACTTCACACGATTCTCGGTGGCACCTCTGTATGGGGAGGATGAGCAGTGAAAACATTAGCCGAGCTGTTGCTAGCTTTTGCACTCGTGGCTGTGGCACCTCTGTATCACGGTTCGATTTCATGTGCCGAATCGAAACCTAACATTATCTTTATCCTCGCCGACGATCTCGATACCGCGTCTATGAGCCAGTTGCCTAAGCTCCAGTCGCTGTTGGCGGACCACGGTGTAACCTTTGCCAATTATTTCGTGAGCCTTGCGCTCTGCTGTCCATCACGGGCGTCTATTCTTCGCGGGCAATATGCGCACAATACCCAAATTTTCACGAATGCGCCCCCGGGTGGCGGCTTCGCGACGTTTCGCGACCTTGGCCATGAGGAGTCAACCATTGCGACGTGGTTGCGCGATGCGGGCTATCGGACGGTGCTTCTCGGCAAGTATCTGAACGGGTATCCGATGACCACCTACGTGCCGCCCGGATGGGACGAGTGGTACGCCGTTGCTGGCGGCGTCAACTACTTTAACTACTCGTTGAACGAGAACGGTCAGCTGGTCCGCTATGGCAGCGATCCAGAAGCGTATCTCACAGATGTTTTAAGTGCAAAGGCCGCAGAGTTTATTCTGCGCACCGCGCCGAGCGCGCAACCGTTTTTCATGTACGTGGCGCCGTATGCGCCGCACCAACCCGCGACTCCGGCGCCACGGCACGTAGAGACGTTTTTTGGGGTCGAAGCGCCACGCACCCTGTCCTTTAACGAGCAGGACGTTAGCGATAAACCGCTGTGGGTCAGCAACAGGCCGCTCCGCACCCCCGCGCAAATCGCCCAGCTGGACGCTCTGTACCGCAAACGCCTTCAGTCGATGCTGGCCGTCGAGGATCTCGTTGCACGGCTGATTGAGACGTTGCGTACGGTGAGCCAGCTGGGGAACACCTATATCGTGTTTACCTCTGATAACGGTTTTCACCTCGGGCAGCACCGGCTCCCGGCCGGCAAAAACTCGGCTTATGACGAAGACATTCGTGTGCCGCTGATCGTGCGCGGCCCGGGGGTACCTCGTGGAACGGCAGTCGAAAACTTAGCAGTCAACAGCGACCTTGCACCGACGTTTGCGGAGCTGGGCGGCACGGCGGCCCCGGCATTCGTGGACGGTCGTTCGCTCCTTGCACTCCTCCGGCCCGACCCGCCGCCACCGGAACACTGGCGGCAGGGTGTGCTCCTCGAGGCGGGCTTCATCACGGGGAATCGTGTGTTCCAGGGCATACGCGCACACGGTTTCAGTTATGTCGAGTATCTGAATACCGGCGAGCGGGAACTCTACGATCTCACGACCGATCCGGATCAGCTCCAAAGCCTTCACGCCACCACCGACCCGGTCTTCCTTGAGGGGCTTGCCCATTGGCTGCAAGCTCTGAGGACGTGTACGGGCGAAAGTTGCCGGTCCGCTGAAGATGCACCGCCAACCCAATAGGGTTAGCGGCAGTAAGGCGGGATCAGTGAGACAAAGAAGAAGGAGGGTTTATCTGTCTTAGATATCGAGGAAAGCAGCGGAGCGGAGGGTATATGATGTCAAGCTGTACGCCTCTTTCCATTGCCCAACGCTGGAGATCAGGCGCTGCTAAACCAACGCCCAGAGCGCAACCGGCAAGGTGTCCACAAACCTCACATCTTGGCAACAAGCGTTGCATAGATTTTTATAATGGGTTTCTGTATATCTTTTCAAGGCTAACTCCTTCTCCTTTTTCCTTGTATAACAAACGGGCGTTTTTGTGAGCGCTGTCCAGGTCAGCGGGTGAGGTTCTGCAGCACCTGGGCGATGCCCGACTGATAGGAACTGGTAAAGTCCTGGATGTGCCGAGCGCACCGAATCTCCTTCGCCCAGCCCTCCTCTATCGTCAGCACCACGTCGTCAATGCGGATCGGAAAGATGATATCTGTGCCTCGCTCCCGTTCCAACTTTAAGGTTATGTTCACTTCGCGCTCCACCCACGCGCTCTTCAATGACCACTTGGACAGGACGAGCAGTAGCTTGTCATGGCTAGCAATTTTCTCCTCAATCTCGCGAGGGAAGTGGGTACCAGTTCTCATGTCTACTTGGTCCAAGAAGCAGCCCACGCGTTCATCCTGGAGATCCGCGCACAGGCGTTTGACGAAGACCTCATCTTTACGCGCATAGCTGATGAAGCACGAATAGAATTTCGGGTCGACGAAAGAGTCGATCACGAACGCCGGAAGACTACATGCCCGCATAAAGGCGCGGGATAACCCCGCGGTGTGCATGACGGTGCGATGATCTAGTGTGCTTGGGCCGTCGTGGTAGCATGTCTCTAAGCCACGAACATCAGTGAGGTTGGTGTCACTGAAGACTGTCTCCAAGAGACGCGCCTTGGATAAGTTCGCCTCCCTCAGGTTGGCTTTGACGAAGTGGGCCCAAATAAGGTCAGCCCTGCAAAGGGTGGCCCCCGTGAGGTCAGCCTCGGCGAGGGTGGCACTGATGAGGGTGGCCCCCGTGAGGTCAGCCTCGGCGAGGGTAGCCCTGGATAGATGGGCGCGGGTGAGATCCGCATTGCGTAGGCGAGTTTTAGCAAGCTTAGCCCCCGTGAGGTTGGCTCCAATGAGGTCGGCCGCCGTGAGGTCAGCCTCCGTAAGATTAGCAGCTACTCCAAAATTTGAGGCGAAAAGGCAGGGAGCTTCGCACCACAGCAATGGCTGCATAGCGGTCACCCTTGGTGGCTATTCCGCCTCAAACTTCGAGGGCTCTGCTGATTGGCCCCCGTGAGGTCAGCCCCCGTAAGATTGGCCCCCGTAAGATTGGCCGCCGTGAGGTCAGCCTCGGCGAGGTTGACCGCCGTGAGGTCAGCCCCCCTAAGATTGGCCGCCGTGAGGTCAGCCTCGCCGAGGTTGGCTTCCCTGAGGTCAGCCCTAGGAAGGCTAACCCTGGAAAGGGATGGTGTGCTGTCGCTATGCTGGTCCCGCCACAGATTCCACTCTTCGACGCCTTGCTCCAGGATCTGGACATGCTCTGAGTTTGCCATCGCTCGCGTCTCCCTCTGTACTTGATCAACTTCCGATAAGGCCCACTATGCGTATTCCGGTCGAAAGTTGCCACTGATTCCGGTCGAACCCTGCCACCGATTCCAGTCGAAGGCTGCCACTGTTTCCGATTGAAAGCTGCCATTGATTCCGGTCGAACCCTGCCACCCCAGTCTGGGGTATTGGAGCACCACGCGACGCAGACATAACCCCATCGGTATCTTGCGCCTTTCTCACCTATCTGAGGGAGGAGCAGATGCCAGCACAGAGGTTATCGATGCGTCAAGTTCGAGAAGTCTTACGGCTCAAATGGGCTTGTGGTCTGAGCGACCGCAAGATTGCCCAGAGCTTACGGGTCAGTCGACCCACTGTGGCTGAGTACGTGCGGCGGGCGCAGGCGGCAGGTCTGTCCTGGCCCCTGCCGGCTACCCTGGATGATAACGCCTTAGAGAGACAGCTGTTTACGACGGCCGCCCACACACCCATCGCGAGGCGCCCCACACCTGACTGGACCCTCGTCCACCAGGAGCTTAAACGTAAGGGGGTCACCTTGCTCTTGTTATGGCAAGAATACAAGGCCAACACCCCCGATGGCCTCCAGTACAGTCAATTTTGTGAGGCATATCGTAAGTGGACTGGGAAGCTCGATCTGGTCATGCGACAGAGCCACCGGGCGGGCGAGACACTCTTTGTCGACTATGCCGGCCAGACAATGCCTGTCGTCAATGCTCTCACGGGTGAAGTCCACGAAGCCGCGATCTTCATCGCCGTCTTGGGCGCTTCCAACTATACCTTTGCCGAAGCGACCTGGAGCCAGAGTCTGCCCGATTGGATCGGGTCGCATGTCCGCACCTTCGCGGCGCTTGGTGGGGTGCCCCAGGTCGTGGTCCCGGATAATCTCAAGGCCGCCGTGAGCCGGCCCCATCGCTATGAACCCACCCTCAACCGGACCTACGCCGAGCTCGCGCAGCACTCTGACGTGGCCATTGTCCCTGCCCGCGCCGCCCGTCCCAGGGATAAGGCCAAAGTCGAGGTGGGCGTGCAGGTGGTCGAGCGCTGGATCTTGGCGCGACTCCGTCACCACACCTTCTTCTCCCTCCAGGAGCTGAACACCGCGATTACCGACCTGCTGGTGGCCCTCAACCGACGACCTTTCAAGAAACTCCCCGGCTCCCGCCAGAGCGTGTTCGAAGCCCTGGACCGTCCCGCCCTCCGACCGCTGCCCGCCCAGCCGTATGAGTATGCCGAGTGGAAACTGGTCCGTGTGAACATCGATTATCATGTGGAAGTCGACGGGCACTACTATTCCGTACCCTACGCCTTGGTCAAGCAGCAGCTCGAGGCGCGTCTCAGCGCCCAGGTCGTCGAACTCTTCCATAAGGGCAAACGGGTGGCCAGTCATCAGCGTTCGCCCCTCAGGGGGCGCCACAGCACGGTGGCTGCCCACATGCCCAAGGCCCATCAGCACTATGCCGAATGGACGCCCCAGCGGCTTATTCTCTGGGCGGCGAAAACAGGCGAGGCCACGGCCCAGGTGATCGAAGCGATTCTGACCTCACGGCCGCATCCCCAGCAGGGCTTCCGCGCATGTCTGGGCATCATGCGGCTGGGTAAACGCTATGGCGATGCGCGCCTTGAAGCCGCCTGCCACCGCGCCCTCCGCATCGGTGCGTGTTCGTATAAGAGTATTGAATCGATCCTCAAACACGATCTCGACCAGCAGCCCTTGCCCACTCCACCCGCTGCTGCCCCCGTAATTACGCACGGCAATATCCGTGGCGCACAGTATTATCACCCTCACCAAGGAGACTCTATATGTTGAACCACCCAACGCTCGACAAGCTGCTGGCGCTGAAACTCACAGGCATGGCCAAAGCGCTCAGCGAGCAGATGGCGTTACCAGAGAGCCAGGCGCTCAGTTTCGAAGAACGCCTGGGGCTACTCGTCGATCGCGAGATGACCGCTAGGAGTGACCGCAGGCTCACCACCCGCTTGCGGCAGGCGAAGTTGCGACTGAGTGCCAGCCTTGAGGATATCGACTATCGTCATCCGCGTGGACTCGATAAAGCCCTCCTACTTCGCCTGGCCTCCTGTCAATGGATCCACGAGCGGCACAATGTACTCATCACGGGCCCGACGGGCATTGGGAAAACCTGGCTCAGCTGTGCGTTGGGCCACCAGGCCTGTCGCGAAGGGTACACAGTCCTGTACCTGCGGTTGCCGCGCCTGCTCCAGGAGCTCCCTAGTGCCAAGGGCGATGGACGGTATCCGAAACTCATGGCCTCGCTGGCCAAAACTGCCTTACTTATTCTCGATGACTGGGGACTTGCCTCCCTCAGTGATGAGAACCGCCGCGACGTCCTTGAACTCCTGGAAGACCGCCACGGCCGTGGCGCGACCATTGTCACCAGCCAGTTCCCAGTGGAGCACTGGCATGAGACCCTGGGGAATCCGACCCTGGCTGACGCGATCCTTGACCGCCTGCTCCATAACGCGTACAAGATAACTCTCAGAGGAGATTCGATGCGTAAACGGCATACGCCCCTGAAAACCGACGTGCCCGTAATGTAACCCGATCAACCCAGGCGTCGCTGCGCTCCGATGGGGGACCGATGGGGTGCAGCTTTCGTCCGGATTGGGTGGCAGGCTTCCTTCGGATTAGGTGGCAGCTTTACACCGGATTGGGTGGCAGGAATCACCGGAATACGCA